>NZ_JBNFNZ010000867.1:0-464 GCF_057364525.1 Aeromicrobium sp. PFPM2_SD2 | reverse complement strand
CCTTGCGTCCGGCGTGGGCCACGCCGACGACGCCGGTGCCGGGTCGGCCAGGACGCCGGCAGGCAGTCGGCCGACGCGCACGAGCAGCGCGACCCCGGGCTCCACCGTCACCATGGCGTCCGCCGTGGGCTCGTCCGACCCGGACGTCCACGACCGCGACGTCGTCGCCGTGGACCTGCCGCATGGTCAGGACCCGGTCGACGTCGAGCGCGGCCGCGAGCCGGCGCAGGTTCTCGGTCACCGCGGCCGGGTCGTCGCCGACGTGGTCACCGAGGTTGAGCGAGGCGTACGGCCCCGTGCTGACGCCGCCGGACCGCGCCGTGAGCGCGACGACGACCGGGCCGGTCTCGGCCCCGGTCGTGCAGCACGCCGTCGTCGCCCACGCTCAGCGCAGGAAGTCCGGGACGTCGAGGTCGTCGTCGTAGTCGACGTTCATCGGCTCCGGCGGCGCCACGGGGGCGGCC
>NZ_JBNFNZ010000866.1:0-464 GCF_057364525.1 Aeromicrobium sp. PFPM2_SD2 | reverse complement strand
GCCGACGACAGCCGCGCTCCGACCGCCTGACCTGCCTAGACCGGCGCGCGCCGGTAGACGTGGCGGTCGCCGATGACGGCCACCACCCGGTAGTCGCGGTCCAGCACCGCCTGCGCCGCCACCGCGTCCACGCCCCAGGTGCGCAGGGTCGGGCCGCTGACCAGCACCCAGGCCGGCCGGTCCTGCTCCAGCACCGACCGCAGCGACTCCAGCCGCGGGTCCCGGACGCGCACCGGCAGGCTCCACAGGTGCTCGTACGGACTCTCCAGCCCGGCCTCGCGCAGCAGCGCCGGGTTGCCGAACGCGGTGACCGCCGTGTCACCGGGGACGGCGTGGTCGCGCAGGTAGGCGACCAGCCGGTCGTCGTCGGTGGGCGTGGCGGCGGTGGCCAGGGTCGGGACGAGCGAGACGAGCGCCGAGGCTGCGGCACCGGTCGCCGCCAGCCGCAGCACCGGGTGGAGCGC
>NZ_JBNFNZ010000865.1:0-464 GCF_057364525.1 Aeromicrobium sp. PFPM2_SD2 | reverse complement strand
TCCGCGCGGCCGTGCGGGCCGGGCGCGTGCGCGTGGGCTTCCACCTCTACAACGACGACGAGGACGTCCGACCGCCTGCTCGAGGCGCTGCGCGGCTAGGTCAGGCGAACGGCGGGCGGGCGTCGAGCCGCACCGAGGCGCGTCCGGCCGCGCGCCAGAGGCGGGCGGTGAGGTCGCGGTCCTCGTCGGTGACCAGGTTGCCCATGACGCGCAGGGCGACGGTCATGAGCACGGTCGAGCGCATGCCCAGGGGCCCGAACGTGGGCAGGACGCGGGGGATGGTCAGCAGGCCCGACAGGCGGCGGGCGATCGAGAACGCCTCGCCGTAGTGGCGGCGCAGCAGCGCGGGCCACGCGGTGGCCAGGTCGACGCGGTCGGCCAGCTGCTCGGCCACGAGCCGCCCGGTCTCGAGCCCGTAGTCGATGCCCTCGCCGTTGAGCGGGTTGACGCAGGCGGCGGCGTCG
>NZ_JBNFNZ010000864.1:0-473 GCF_057364525.1 Aeromicrobium sp. PFPM2_SD2 | reverse complement strand
GTGTGGACCGGCGCTGCCGGCACGCTCGACGGGCGGGCCGGCGGCACCGCGGCCTCGGCCGACGTGCAGTACCGCATCGGCTCGATCACCAAGACCTTCGTGGCCGTCGCGGTGCTGCGCCTGCGCGACGCGGGACGGCTCGACCTCGGCGACCGCGTCGGCACGCACCTGCCCGAGCTGCCGTGCGGGCACGTGACCGTGGCCCAGCTGCTCACCCACACGTCCGGGCTGCAAGCCGAGAACGACGGCGACTGGTGGGAGCGCACCGCGGGCGTCCCGTGGACCGAGCTCGCCGCGTCGTCGACGGCCCTGCGCTCCACGCCGGGCACCCGCTTCCACTACTCCAACGTCGGTACGCCGTGCTGGGCGAGCTCGTCACCCGGCTGGCCGGACGGCCGTGGCACGAGGTCGTGCGCGACGAGCTGCTGACGCCGCTCGGCATGACCCGCACGACGCCGCGGCCGCAGGCGCCC
>NZ_JBNFNZ010000863.1:0-475 GCF_057364525.1 Aeromicrobium sp. PFPM2_SD2 | reverse complement strand
AGGCGTCGTGCACCACGCCGCCGTCGTGGCGCCGCTGGGTCGCCGGCGCGGTGCTCGCCGAGCGCGCGTGCCGGCGCCCGTGGCAGCAGGTCGCGCTGACCGCGGCGGTCACCTGGTCGTCGTCGGTGGACGCTCGCTGGTGCGCGAGGGGACGACCATCGCCCGGCAGCTCGAGCGCGGCGACCTGGCCGCGGCCCGTCAGCAGGTCACCCATCTCGGTCGGCCGCGACCCGAGCCGCCTGGACGCCGACGGCGGTGAGCCGGGCCGCGGTCGAGTCGCTGGCCGAGAACACGTCCGACGCGGTCGTCGCCCCGCTGCTGTGGGCGCCGTGCTCGGCGTGCCGGGCTCGTCGGGTACCGCGCGGTCAACACGCTGGACGCGATGGTCGGCCACCGCAGCCCGCGCTACGAGCGCTTCGGCTGGGCCAGCGCCCGGGTCGACGACGTCGCGAACCTGGTGCCGTCGCGCGTCTCG
>NZ_JBNFNZ010000862.1:0-479 GCF_057364525.1 Aeromicrobium sp. PFPM2_SD2 | reverse complement strand
CGCAGCCCGGCCAGCGCCTGCTCGACCACCGCGAGCGTCTTGGGGCCCAGGCCCTTGACCTTGCCCAGGCTGCCGGTGCGGGCCCGCTCGGCCACGGCGTCCGGGCCGAGCTCGTCCAGGGCGCCGCGGCCTTGCGGAACGCCTCGACCCGGTAGGTCTTGGCCCGCTCCCGCTCGAGCCAGAAGCCGATCTCCTTCAGCGCGTCCACCGGGTCCATGGCGCCCATCGTCGCGGAGCGGTGAGGGAGCGTCCACCGGAGCCGGCGGCGGTGACCCTGCGTCCACCGCGCGGGTCGAGGTGGACGCAGGCTCACCGCCACGGTCAGAGCAGGCTCTGGACGCAGGCCGCGCCCGCCTTGAGCCCCGACGCGGCGGCGACGAGCACCGCGGCCATCGCCATCGGCACGGTGGCTCGTGCGCCATGTCGCCGGCGGCCAGGACGCCGTCGACGCTCGTGCGGCCCCATGACGTCCACCTCGA
>NZ_JBNFNZ010000861.1:0-479 GCF_057364525.1 Aeromicrobium sp. PFPM2_SD2 | reverse complement strand
GACGTCCTGGCCGGGGGACGAGGGGGCGCGTCCGTACCTGCGGGCCCACGGCGTCGCGGCGGTCGACTGCAGCGACCTCGGCGGCGGCGACGACGTGGACGTCTGAGCGTCCGGCTCCGGCGTGCGGCCTCGCGGCGCGCCGATAGGTTGTCACGGTGACGACCGTGCGTGTGCCTGCCAAGATCAACGTGAGCCTGGCCGTCGGTCCGCTCCGCGAGGACGGCTTCCACTCGCTCGCCACCGTCTACCAGGCGGTCAGCCTCTACGACGAGGTCACGGCCCGGCCCAGCGACGACGGCACGATCCACGTCCAGGTGCACTTCGAGGGCCCGGAGAGCGAGGGCAGCGTCCCGCTGGACGACGACAACCTCGCCGTGCGCGCCGCCCGGCTGCTGCGCGACGAGACCGGCGTCGACGAGGGCGCGTCGCTCGCGATCCGCAAGGCGATCCCGGTGGCCGGCGGCATGGCCGGGGGGGTT
>NZ_JBNFNZ010000860.1:0-480 GCF_057364525.1 Aeromicrobium sp. PFPM2_SD2 | reverse complement strand
CAAGGAAGCAGAACGGAGAGTCTAACTTGCCCCACCACTCAATGCTATCCATTGGGGCTTTAGCCTGCAGTCATGATGTTGTCGTGGTTGTCGTCAACCCACTTGATGCGCTCCTCGAAGGTGACTTTATCGACACCCGCACAGTTTGCACCGTGGACCTTCAGCCACTTGAAAACCATCAGCGCCAATAGGCTTGCCGACTGCCAGAGTCAGGAGACCTTTCTGCATGTCGTTGCCTTGAGGGTTGAACATCGGCACAGCGTAGACGCGACCGCGCCAGTCCATGTTATACGGGAACCATATAGCCTTGAACTGAGAGAACTTGTTCGCTTGGTTAACGATAAAACTCAGCGACAATCTGCGTGACTGCCTGGCCTTCTCGCGGCGATAGATACCAGCAGCAGCTTTCTTCCATGCCTTGAGTTCCTCTTCAGTCTCACCCGCATAGTCCTCAGGCTTCAGCGGCTCCATTTGCGGGAT
>NZ_JBNFNZ010000859.1:0-485 GCF_057364525.1 Aeromicrobium sp. PFPM2_SD2 | reverse complement strand
GGGGCGGCAGCCCCGCCACCGGCCGGGTCGTGACCGCGTCGTTGCGGCTGGCCCCGCAGCGCGAGCGAGGGGCAAGCGTCGCGACGGGCCAGACCGCTGGCCACCAGCGCCTGGACGACCACGTGAGTCGTCGGTGCTGTGCCGCAACGTCCGGGACGAAGCCCGACCGCGCGGCGCGCCGACGAGGTGGGCGCCGGCAGCTCGGGCACCCCGCCAACCCACCGGTCGTGGGCCAGGTCGCCGAGGGCGACCTTCGTCGCGGGCGGCCCGCTCGTCGGTGCGCGGCAGGACGACGCGGAGCGGGTCGTCCATCAGCCAGGTGACGTCGACGTCGTCGCCCGCCACGTCGCCGGCCGCGTGCTCGAAACACCACCGCCACGTCGCAGCTCGGCGGCCATGAGCGCGGCCCGGGCCTCGGGCGGCTCGAGCTGGTCCAGCCGGATCTCGACGCCGGGGTGGCGCTCGGCCACGAGCGTCACGGCGTC
>NZ_JBNFNZ010000858.1:0-485 GCF_057364525.1 Aeromicrobium sp. PFPM2_SD2 | reverse complement strand
GTCTTGGCTGGTATTCTCGTGTCAAGCATGTTTTCCGGGTCGGTAGACATCGTAACAACCAAGTGCGTTAGCACGAACAAGGAGATTAACCGTGGGCTAAATCAATTTAGTAAAGCCTTTAAGAAAGTAGTCGGTGGTGCCCTGAAAACCGTAGGCCTGGGACAATCCGCTCCTCAGCCTACAGCTCAGGCAGCTCAGGCACCTGTAGAAGTACCTAAGGACCAAGTGGAAGATGTGGATACCGAAGTGACTGCATCTGACGAGAAGAAAGTTAAGCGTTCCGGTAAGCGTAGCCTTCAGGTCTCTCGTACCTCTGGTGGCGGTATTTCTATATGACAGACTGCATACTGCATAAGGGCTGCGTAAATAATGCTGGATATGGCCTGAAGTGGTATGCAGGTAAGCTGCGAGGAGCGCATGTAGTATCCTACCTAAAACACAAAGGTCCCATACCAGAAGGTCTAGTGGTGATGCATTCATGCGAC
>NZ_JBNFNZ010000857.1:0-485 GCF_057364525.1 Aeromicrobium sp. PFPM2_SD2 | reverse complement strand
CCGACCACGACCTCCGCGGCCTGCGCGTCCCGGCGTCCTGGCCGCGGCGCACCGCCGCCCGCAGGCGGGCCAGCAGCTCGTTCATCGCGAACGGCTTGGTGACGTAGTCGTCGGCCCCCAGGTCGAGCGCCTCCACCTTGTCCTCGCCGTGCTGGCGGGCCGAGAGGACGACGATCGGGACGTTCGTCCAGCCGCGCAGGCCGGCGATGACCTCGGTGCCGTCGAGGTCGGGCAGGCCGAGGTCGAGCACGACGACGTCGGGGGCCTGCGTGGCGGCGGCGTCGAGGGCCGAGCGCCCGTCGGGCACCGTCACGACCGTCCACCCCGTACGCGCGCAGGTTGATGGCCAGGGCGCGGGCCAGGGGCCGGCTCGTCCTCGACGACGAGCACGTGCTGCTGCGCTCGCTCATGCCGGCGTCTCCGGGGTCGCCGCGGCAGCGCGAGCACCATGGTGAGCCCGCCGCCGGGCGTGTCCTCGGCGGTCA
>NZ_JBNFNZ010000856.1:0-487 GCF_057364525.1 Aeromicrobium sp. PFPM2_SD2 | reverse complement strand
GGGTGCGCCGGCCGCGCTGCTCGGGTCGACCGAGGCGCTGCCGGGCTTGCCGACCTTGTCGCGCAGCTCCAGGACGATGCGCTCGGCGCCCTTGCGACCGATGCCCGGCACGGACGTCAGGGCGGCGAGGTCGCCGGCGGCGATGGCCGCGCGCAGCCGCTCCGGTTCGAGCACGGCGAGCATCGCCTGGGCGACCTTGGGGCCGACGCCGCTCGCGGTCTGCAGCAGCTCGAACATGTCGCGCTCGTCGCGCTCGCCGAAGCCGTACAGCGTCATGGAGTCCTCGCGGACGACCATCGACGTGGCCAGCTGGGTCTCCTGGTTCAGCCGCAGCGACGAGACGGTGGCCGGCGTGCAGCGCACCAGGTAGCCGACCCCGGCGACGTCGAGGACGGCCGAGTCGAGGGTGAGGGCGGCGACCGTGCCGCGCAGGTGGGCGATCATCGCGCCACCCCGCACCGCGCCGCCGGTGGCCGCGCTGGCGAGC
>NZ_JBNFNZ010000855.1:0-490 GCF_057364525.1 Aeromicrobium sp. PFPM2_SD2 | reverse complement strand
CGCCGCCCCGGAGGCGTCCGCGAGCGCGTCCGGCCTGCGCGTCGACCCGCACGCCCGCCGGGTCTGGGTCGGCGACGGCGAGGTCGTGCTGACGGTCAAGGAGTTCGACGTCCTGGCCCTGCTCGACGTCGACCGCGGCGCCGTCGTCACGCGCGAGCGGATCATGGACGAGGTCTGGGACGAGAACTGGTTCGGCTCGACCAAGACGCTGGACACCACGCTCGGCCGGCTGCGCCAGAAGCTCGAGGAGCACGCCGCGCCCGCCCGCATCGTGACCGTCCGCGGCGTCGGCTTCCGGCTCGAGGACGACGCCGCGGATGCGTGAGCGTCTCGTCGTCACGCTGGTGGGGATGACCCTCGCGGTCATCGCCCTGTTCGGCGTGCCCCGGGCGTACGAGACCGCCCACCTCGTCGCCGACCAGGAGCGCGAGGCGGTCGGCCGCACCGTCGGGCTCACCGCCACGGCGGTCGAGGCGAGGCGCGCGAGCGG
>NZ_JBNFNZ010000854.1:0-492 GCF_057364525.1 Aeromicrobium sp. PFPM2_SD2 | reverse complement strand
ACCGCTTCATAAGGCTCAACCTCTTTAGCATCATAGAACTCGGTCTCGTAGCCCTGCCAGTAGTCCCCAGTTCGACCCAGAGACACACGGAAGATTTTACCTGAAGGCATGTGCTTAACGATGTCCTCTTTGGCCTCGGACTTATGGTTGTCACACCAGTCTCCATCCTCAAGGATTTCCCACTCGTCTGGCAGCTCGTATGACCAAGGGTTCTCACGCAGCAGGGATTGTAAAGTTTCAAGTAAGCTCATAGGCAGCCTCCGTGTTGGTTCAGGAACTTGGTGCCAGCAGCGGTAATCTCCCACGCACCGTTGTTTACGCCCGTCCATAGACAGACAGCTCAGATGTCCACGACTCGCAGCCTCAGCCACCAGTGCAGCGTTTGTTGCGCACATAGTTTTGACTTGAAAAGGTCTTCGGGCAGGACTTGAGGGGCCGCAAGGACCCGTAAAGTATTCACTCATTGCTTTGACCTCGAATCGCAGGTTGGAT
>NZ_JBNFNZ010000853.1:0-494 GCF_057364525.1 Aeromicrobium sp. PFPM2_SD2 | reverse complement strand
CGATCGTGCAGCCGGCCGAGCCGCAGGACGTCGCCAGCGTGCCGGCCCAGCGGTCGGCGACCGCCCGGGCCAGCGCGAGCACCTCCGGACGCAGCACCGGCTCGGGCGACACGACCTTCGCCAGCATCGCGAGCCGCTCGTGCTCGGACGTCTCGACCCGCTCCACCAGGAACCCGTCCACGAGACGTCCGGCGAACCGCACCTTCACCCGGCAGCCGGGCACCGCCGCGTCGTCGAGGTCGGCCGGGACGCGGTAGTCGAACAAGCGGTCCAGGTGGGCCAGCGGCGTGTCGACGGCGACCCGGGCGACCGACAGGGCGGGCGCCGGCTCGGGTGCGGGCTTGGCCGCCTTCGCGCGAGCGCCCGCCTTCGGGCGCGCCGCAGGGGCCGTGGGAGCAGGGGCCGGGGACGAGGAGGAGCTGGTCGGGGTCCTCGGCGCCGCTCACACGGGTGTTTCTACCAGCCGGCACCGACCGGCCCGGACGCGACGGCCG
>NZ_JBNFNZ010000852.1:0-495 GCF_057364525.1 Aeromicrobium sp. PFPM2_SD2 | reverse complement strand
GTCGCGCGAGCACGACCGGACGACCCTGCTCACGAGCCCGTCGGGCCACGGCCCGGGCGACGACGTCGCGCGGGGCGAGCTCACCGCGCGGGTCGACGTCGAGCAGGAACCGGCGTCCGTCGGCGTCGCGCAGCACGCGCCGGCACCGCGCACCGCCTCGGAGACCAGGAACCCGTCAGCGAGCACCGTGGGGTGCAGCTGCACCATCTCCAGGTCGGCGACGTACGCGCCGGCGCGCAGAGCCATCGCGACCCCGTCGCCGGTGGCCACGCCGGGGTTGGTCGTGTGCCCGAAGAGCTGGCCGGAGCCACCGGTGGCGAGCACGACGGCGTCTGCAGCGACCACCTCGCCGCCGAGCAGCCGCACGCCGGTGGCGCGTCCGGCCTCGACCACGACGTCGAGCGCGAACGCGTCCTCGCGCACCACCACCGAGGACGCGCGTACCGCGGCGACCAGGGCCCGGACGACTTCCGCCCCGTGGCCGTCGCCGCCCGC
>NZ_JBNFNZ010000851.1:0-495 GCF_057364525.1 Aeromicrobium sp. PFPM2_SD2 | reverse complement strand
CGACCCACCTGGAGCCCGGCCCGGGCGCGCGTCGCCGCTGAGGCGCGTCGCCCGTCCCGCCCCTACGGTCGGGGGATGAGGCACGTGGTGTGGGACATGGACGGGACGCTGCTGGACTCGACGCGGGTCGTGCCCGACGCCTTCGTCGCGGCGGTCGCCGAGCTCGGCGGTCCGCGCGTCGACCGGGACGAGGTCGTGGCTGCCTACTCGCTCGGCGTGCCCGAGGTGGTGCTCGAGCACTTCCTGGGCCGCGAGCTCGTCGACGGGGAGGCGGAGGCCTACTACGGCCGGCTGGTCGGGGCGGAGGTCGAGCCGTACCCCGGGTTGCCGCGACCATCGACGCGCTGCGGTCCGACGGTCGTCCGGTCGCGGTCTTCACCGGCGCCAGCACGCGTGCCGCCCGGACCCTGCTCGAGGCCGCCGGGCTCGAGGTCGACGTGCTCGTCGGCGGCGACGACGTGGACCGTCCGAAGCCGGCGCCGGACGGGGTGGTGG
>NZ_JBNFNZ010000850.1:0-496 GCF_057364525.1 Aeromicrobium sp. PFPM2_SD2 | reverse complement strand
ATCTCTTCCACTTTATGAACATACTCTTTGAAGCCGCCGACGATACCGACCATCGGAGCTACCCCATACTTAAGGGTCTCATTCGACTCGGCGTTAATCAGGACCCCACAGTGGAACTGGGACACGGTGTCAAGGAGACCGTTGTCTCGATGTCCGAACCCCAAATATCCTTAAGGTCAAACATGGTTAATCCTCCGTTTAGTCTAATCATAAAGGCCACTCGCTGTGAATGACCTTGAGTCTAGACCTAGAAGTCTGTACGCAAAGAAGTGGTACATAAAACTTCCGGTTGGCCTTCTTCCATGCCTTAGAGTCAAACCTCTGTTCTCCCAGAATGTTGGACAGGCAGGTTGCTTCGTCGCTCCACCATTTGTACATGAACCGATGGTAGCGAGCTTTAAGTTCTCGTAGCATTCTTTACTCTCCGTTTCAGTGATTCTTCAAGTCGTAACTCAAGGCTAGAAGTCGGTGTCTTCCCACGAGCGCTATCTCTCTC
>NZ_JBNFNZ010000849.1:0-496 GCF_057364525.1 Aeromicrobium sp. PFPM2_SD2 | reverse complement strand
CAGCCGGTGCGCCTGGCCCGGCTGCGGCACGCCAGCTTCGCCGAGCGGCTCGTCCGCAAGTTCGACCTGCCGGTCGCCGGGTGGCGCGGCGCCGCCGAGCAGCGACGGAACGGGGGCGCCTGATGTGGCAGCACATCCGCCTGTCGTCGCTGGGCGTCATCGACGAGGCCGAGCTCGAGCTCGGCGAGGGCTTCACGGTCATCACCGGTGAGACCGGCGCCGGCAAGACGATGGTCGTCACCGCCCTCGGACTGCTGCGTGGCGCGCGGGCCGACTCCGGCCTCGTGCGCCACGGCAGCGGGCAGGCCCGCGTCGAGGCCACCGTCGAGCTGCCCGCGGGGTCCTCGCTGGCCGACCAGGTCAGCGAGGCCGGCGGCTCGGTCGACGACGGCACGCTGGTGCTGGGCCGGGTGCTGTCGGCGCAGGGACGCTCGCGGGCCTACGTCGGGGGAGCGGCGGCACCGGCCGCCCTGCTGAGCAGCGTCACCGACGAGCT
>NZ_JBNFNZ010000848.1:0-500 GCF_057364525.1 Aeromicrobium sp. PFPM2_SD2 | reverse complement strand
CGCGGCGGTGCCGCCCGGCGGGCTCCTGGTCGTCGGCTCGTCCAACCCGGTGCGCGACCTGGACGTCATGGCCGCTCCGTACCCGGTGGGGGAGCGGCGGCTCGTGCTGGCCAACCGGGGCCTGGCCGGCATCGACGGGACGATCTCGACGGCGGTCGGCGCCGCCCTCGCGCGTCCGGGCCACGCCCTGGCGTACCTGGGCGACCTGACGTTCCTGCACGACGCGAACGGCCTGCTGATCGGCCCGTCCGAGGCGCGACCCGACCTCACCCTCGTCGTCGCCTCCGACGACGGCGGCAGCATCTTCCACACCCTGGAGCAGGGCGCGCCGGCGTACGCCGAGCACTTCGAGCGGGTCTTCGCCACGCCCACGGGCGTCCGGATCGGCGCGGTGTGCGCCGCCTACGGGGTCGAGCACCACCTCGTCCGGACGGCCGCCGAGCTCGACGCGCTCCTGGCCCGGCCCGCGACCGGGCTGCGCGTGCTCGAGTGCCGCTGCG
>NZ_JBNFNZ010000847.1:0-502 GCF_057364525.1 Aeromicrobium sp. PFPM2_SD2 | reverse complement strand
CCAACCAGTTAGGTGAAGCTCTGGCTATCGCTGCTGATGGTGCGGTTCTGGCTGAAATGGCTATCCTGTGTAACCTACCAGCTGCATCCAACGAGAACATCGCCGGTCTGGGCACTGCGTCCGTACTTGAAGTTGGTAAGAAAGCTGACCTCAACACCCCGGCTAAACTGGGCGAAGCAATCATCGGTCAACTGACCATTGCTCGTGCGAAGCTGACCTCCAACTACGTTCCTGCTGGCGACCGTTATTTCTATACAACGCCGGACAACTACTCTGCAATCCTCGCGGCTCTGATGCCGAACGCTGCTAACTATGCTGCGCTGATTGACCCAGAGACTGGTAACATCCGTAACGTAATGGGCTTCGTGGTTTGTTTGAAGTCCTACACTTGACTCAGGGGTGGTGCTGGTGAGACTCGTGGTGAAGATGGTATCACTATCGCTTCCGGTCAGAAACACGCATTCCCGGCAACTGCTACTGGCGACGTTAAAGTTGCTATGGA
>NZ_JBNFNZ010000846.1:0-502 GCF_057364525.1 Aeromicrobium sp. PFPM2_SD2 | reverse complement strand
GACGGCGTGGAGCGCCGGGGTGCTCACCGACCACGGGGGGCTGCTGCTCGCGCAGGTCGCGACCACGGCCGGGTCGCCGACGACGTAGCCGGCCCGGACGCCGGGCATCGACCACGTCTTCGTCAGGCTGCGGACGACGATGAGTCCGGGCAGCCGGTGCGCGGTGAGCGTCTGGCGCTCGCCCGGGACGTGGTCCATGAACGCCTCGTCGACCACGACGACGCGTCCGGGACGGCACAGCGCGCGCAGCGTCGCGGCGGGGTGCAGGCGTCCGGTGGGGTTGGTCGGGTTGCCCACCACGACCAGGTCGGCGTCGTCGGGCACGAGGGCCGGGTCGAGCGCGAAGTCGTCCTCGGCGCGGCACAGCACGTGCGCGACCCGGTGTCCGGCGGCGCGCAGCGCGACGTCCGGCTCGGTGAACTGCGGGTGCACGACGACCGGGCGCCGCCAGCAGCGGCCCGGGCGAGGAGGAAGAACGCCTCGGCGGCGCCGGCGGTCACCA
>NZ_JBNFNZ010000845.1:0-503 GCF_057364525.1 Aeromicrobium sp. PFPM2_SD2 | reverse complement strand
TGCTGGTGTGCGGCGTCGGCAAGGTCGAGGCCGCGGTGCGCACCGGCCGAGGCGATCGCCCGGCTGCGCCCGTCGCAGGTCGTGAACGTCGGCACCTGACGGCGCGCTCCGTGAGGGCGTCACGGGCCTGTTCGAGCCGTCGCGCGTCGTCAACCACGACTTCGACGCGGCGGGCATCCGGGCGCTCGGCTACGACGTGGCCGACGAGGTGACGCTGGCCGGCGGCGACGGCAGCGTGCTGGCGACCGGTGACCGGTTCGTCACCGACCCGGTCGTCCGGGACGGCCTGGCGACCCGCGCGTCGCTCGTGGACATGGAGGGCTACGCGATCGTCCGCGCGGCCCAGGCCTTCGACGTGCCGGTGCGGCTGGTGAAGGTGGTCAGCGACGGCGCCGACGAGTCCGCCCTGGACTGGCCGGCGGTCGTCGACGGGTGCGCCCGCCGGCTGGGGGAGTGGCTCGCCGCGCACGTCTAGGCGGTCCGGACGCACGGACGCCCCGCAC
>NZ_JBNFNZ010000844.1:0-503 GCF_057364525.1 Aeromicrobium sp. PFPM2_SD2 | reverse complement strand
GCGCCGAGGGGTCCGTCCCGCGGCGGCGAGCGCTCGTCCAGCCGCGCGCGCCATCGGGCGTCGCGGGCGGCCAGGTACTGCGGCGACGACGTCCGGTCCTTGGAGCCGAAGCGGTCGTACAGCGTCTTTTTGGTGACGCCGGCCCGCTCGGCGATGGCGTCGACGCCGACCGCGTGGATGCCGTGGGCGTAGAACAGCGCCGAGGCGGCGTCGAGCACGGCGCGGGCCTTGGGCGTCCAGTCGATCGTCGCGGTCACGGCTCCAGGATAGCGAGGGCGTAGACCGATCGGTATAGTCACCGCCATGAGTAGACCGATCGGTATAGCGTCCGGCCCGCGTATGGCGACCGCCGGGCTCGCCGTCGCCTTCGTCGTGTGCTGGTCGTCCGGCTTCGTCGGTGCGAAGCTCGGCACCGGCGAGGCGGCCCCGACGACGCTGCTCATGTGGCGGGCGCTCCCGGCCGCCCTGCCTCGTCGTGCCGCCTCGCGTCGGCCTGCGTGCCG
>NZ_JBNFNZ010000843.1:0-504 GCF_057364525.1 Aeromicrobium sp. PFPM2_SD2 | reverse complement strand
GGCCGGCGGCGACCGCGCGCTCGCTCCTGCACGGCCTGCTCGTGCGCGGCCTCGAGCACGTGGAGCTGGTCGTCCGCGACCGCGAGCGCGTCGCCGAGCTGGCCGAGCGGGTCCGGGGCGAGAAGATCGACGTCACGGTGCGCGAGTTCGACGCCCCGTTCGTCGACAAGGTCGACCTGCTGGTCTCCACCGTCCCCTCCCACGTGGTGCGCCACGACGCGCACGACCTGGTCGACGCGTCACGCGCCGTGTTCGACGTGCTCTACGACCCGTGGCCGACCGCCCTGGCCGCCACCGCGGCGGTGCACGGCGTCCCGCTCGTGACCGGCATCGACCTGCTGGCCCACCAGGCGTCCCTGCAGGTGGAGCTGATGACGGGCAAGAGCGTCACGGTCGACAGCCTGCGCGAGGCGGCGCTGCAGGAGCTCGCCGGCCGCTGAGCCTGGGGACGACGCCCGGCCCGGGCCCCGCACCCGCGACTAGGGTGCGAGCGTGCTCGTCGTC
>NZ_JBNFNZ010000842.1:0-507 GCF_057364525.1 Aeromicrobium sp. PFPM2_SD2 | reverse complement strand
GCCTCGGCGTGCGGCTCGACGTGCCGGCCGGCCGCCGTCGGCGACGTGCTCGGCGAGGCGGGCATCACCTTCTGCTTCGCGCCGGTGTTCCACTCCTCGCTGCGCTACTCCGCGGCGCCCCGCCGCGAGCTGGGCATCGCGACGGTGTTCAACTTCCTCGGCCCGCTGACCAATCCGGCGCGACCGGACGCCTCGGCGGTGGGCTGCGCCGACGTGCGCATGGCTCCGATCATGGCCGGCGTCTTCGCCGACCGTGGCGCCGACGCGGTGGTGTTCCGCGGCGACGACGGGCTGGACGAGATCACCGTGACCACGACGACGCGGGCCTGGGTGGCGTCCGGCGGCACGGTGAGCGAGGACGCGATCGACCCGCACGACTTCGGCATCGAGTACTGCGAGCCCGAGGCGCTGCGCGGCGGCGAGCCGGAGCTCAACGACGTCCGTGCTGCGCAGCGTGCTGGCCGGCGAGCGCTCGGCCGTGCGCGGACGCGGTGCTGGCTCAACGCG
>NZ_JBNFNZ010000841.1:0-509 GCF_057364525.1 Aeromicrobium sp. PFPM2_SD2 | reverse complement strand
GTCTGCCTCAGCAGTCGTGTTTACTCAGGATTTCACCAGTGGTTAACCAGAAGAATTCACAGTTCGGGATAGTCTTGAAGTCCTTATCGCAGGACACCAGCACCGCATGGTCGCAGCCCACAATCTGAGGTCGTGTACCAATGATGCCCATACAGTCATCGCCCTCAAGCGTTGGCTTCAGGAAGCTGTTGAACCGTGGGTCAGCCATCACTTCAGCTACGAACTTCTTGTATCCTACAGGCTTGCGAGAACCCTTACGGTTGGCCTTATAGGTAGGAAGAACGTCCTTACGCCAGTTATTATCGTCAGTAAAGCACATCACAATCTTAGCGTCTTTCCACGCCTTGCGCTTCTTAACGATTTCAGCGATGGTGTTCTCAAGGATACGACGAGCCTTGGCGTGGTCACAAATCAGAGTATAAATATCATCGCCCCAGTCTGTCTCGTCCTCGGCAGCAGCCATAGAAGAGAAGACCAGATAGTCACCATCCAGCACCAGAGCAATCTTC
>NZ_JBNFNZ010000840.1:0-511 GCF_057364525.1 Aeromicrobium sp. PFPM2_SD2 | reverse complement strand
GGCTGTCCCGGAGCGCTGGCGCTGGACGGGCGGCGCCGTCCTGGTGCTGGCCACGCTGGTGACCCTCGGGCACGGGCTGCTCGCCGGCTCCGACGACGGCCGGGAGGCACGGGCGGTCGGCACGGCGATCGGCCGCGCGAGCGAGGCGGGCGACACCGCCGTCGTCACCTACGGCCAGCCCAACGTCCTGCTGCACGCCGGCCTGGAGAGCCCCTACCCGTACCTGTGGAGCCTGCCGGTGCGCGCGCTCGACCCCGGGCTGGACGAGCTGGCGGCGACCCTGGACGGTCCCGACGCCCCGACCTGGCTGGTCGACTGGAGCGGCTTCGACGACTGGGGTGTCGACGGCGACCGGCTCGTGGACGTCGTGGAGCGCCGCTACCGCCCGGTCGGGCGGGTCTGCGGACGCGACGTGTGGCTCGACCGGCGCGTCGAGCGTCCGCGCCCGGAGCCGGGAGCGTGCCGATGACCACCGGCGACCCGGTCGAGCGGGACCTGCCGCCACGCGGCC
>NZ_JBNFNZ010000839.1:0-513 GCF_057364525.1 Aeromicrobium sp. PFPM2_SD2 | reverse complement strand
CGCCTACGTGCGGCCGAGCGGCCGGCCGGGCGGGTCGACGTCCGCCGCCACCAAAGTCCAGCGCCACCGACCCGGTCACCGTGATCGACCGGGGGAGCGAGCGGCTCGTGGTCGAGCGGCTGCTCGCCGAGCGCCCGGACGACGGCGTGCTCGGCGAGGAGGGCGGCGTCCGCGAGGGCACGTCCGGCGTCCGCTGGGTCATCGACCCCATCGACGGCACGGTCAACTTCGTCTACGGCATCGAGCGGTACGCCGTCAGCGTCGCCGCCGAGCACGACGGCGAGGTCGTGGCCGGCGCCGTCGTGGACGTCGTCCACGGCACGGCCTGGCTGGCGGCGCGCGGGCACGGTGCGGTCCGCGAGCAGGACGGGGAGCGCCGGGCCCTGCTCATGCCCGAGCCGCCGCCGCTGACGTCCGCGCTCGTGGGCACGGGCTTCTCCTACGACGCGGCGACGCGAGCCCGGCAGGTGCCGCCGTCGGCCGCGCTCGCTCCCGCAGGTGCGTGCACGTGCG
>NZ_JBNFNZ010000838.1:0-514 GCF_057364525.1 Aeromicrobium sp. PFPM2_SD2 | reverse complement strand
CCCGCCGGCTGCTGCGCTGAGCGTCCTCAGCCGAGCGCGACCGGGTAGGCCACGAAGAGGCCGGCGGCCGCTGCCGCCGCGGTGAGACGCAGCATCGACACGAGCAGCGAGCCGAACCGCGGACGCAGCCGGGTGACGCCCCACCAGGCCAGGAGCACCGACACGGCGGGCATCGCGGCCCACGCGTAGCGCCACGCGTCGGCGAGCCCTGTGGGAAGTCCAGGCCGAGCCGGGTCACCAGCCACGAGACGCCGGCGGCGTACCAGGGCAGCAGGAGCACGAGGCTGCCGCGCCAGGCCGCCGCCCACGTCAGGCGCCACGGCCCGGGCGTGCCAGCGGGTCACCACCGAGCGCGGGACGGCCTCGCCGACGGCCGGACCGGCCAGGGCCGGCAGCAGCGCACGTCCGCGCAGGGCGAGCCCGCCCAGCACCAGGAGCAGGGTGATCGCACCCCAGTCCAGCGACGGCACGAGGGTCGCGGCGCGTCCCGCGTGCTCCGCGGCCACGAGCTGGT
>NZ_JBNFNZ010000837.1:0-514 GCF_057364525.1 Aeromicrobium sp. PFPM2_SD2 | reverse complement strand
GGCGGGGCTGGGCGTCGCGGTGGTCGCCGACGGGGCGGGGGCCGGCACGGTGGCGGACGGCTCGGGCTCCGGGGCGGCCGACGACTGGTCGTCGCCGCCGTTCACGAGGGTCGTGACGACCCACGCCAGCAGGAAGACCGCGGCCAGGACGAGCAGGCGTCGACGCCAGTAGATGGCAGGCGACAGACGACTCACGACCGTACGGTAACCGGTCGGGACGGCGTGACAGACTCGACGCGCCATGACCCTCGCGCCCTTCGCCGACGACCACGTCACAGTGCTGCACGAGCGGCTCGCCACGTGGTTCGCGCACGCCGCCCGCGACCTGCCGTGGCGCCGTCCGGACGCCACCGCGTGGCACGTGATGATCTCCGAGCTGATGCTCCAGCAGACGCCCGTCGCCCGGGTCCTGCCCGTCTACGAGCAGTGGGTGCGTCGCTGGCCCGAGCCGGCCGACCTGGCCGCCGAGCCGGCCGGCGAGGCGGTGCGCGCCTGGGGGGCGGCTCGGCTACCC
>NZ_JBNFNZ010000836.1:0-519 GCF_057364525.1 Aeromicrobium sp. PFPM2_SD2 | reverse complement strand
CGGCGCCGAAGTCGCGCCGCGGACGCTGGCGCCCTCACGGGTGGTCAGCGCCGTCTCCGCGACGACGTGCGACACCCAGCCGGGACCGAGCTGCCAGACGCCGGAGACGCGCTCGGCGATCGCCGACTGCTTGCGGCCGGTCGGGCCGAGCACCTTCTTGAGGTGGTCGGCGAACGTCTCGGTCAGCACCGGGCCGAACGGCTTGTAGCCGCGGGCCAGGCCCTTGACCGTCGTGGCCAGCGCGGTCATGTCCGCGTCGGCAGCACCGTCGATGGCGCCCAGGCCGAGCTCCCCGCCGAGGTCGACGAGCAGCTGGTTGCGGCGCGACGACACGCCGTCGGTGAGCGCCTCGATCGAGTCGGCGGCACCGACCTGGTCCGGACGCACCTTCGTCCACCAGGCGATGAGCACCCGGGTCGCGTCGGCCGCGTCGAAGGACAGGTCCGCCGGGCGCGGGCCGCCGGACGACGCGGGGTGCGGCGGCCGGGGCCGCGGCGACGGGCGCCTCGGCCGCGGGGG
>NZ_JBNFNZ010000835.1:0-522 GCF_057364525.1 Aeromicrobium sp. PFPM2_SD2 | reverse complement strand
CGTCGGCGACCGAGCCGGTGGTGGTGCTCGCGTCCGGCGACCCGCTCGTCTCGGGCATCGGCTCGACGCTGCTGGACGTGCTCGGCCGCGAGCGCGTCACGATCGTCCCGGCCGTGTCGTCGGTGGCCCTGGCCCGCGCCCGGATGGGCTGGCCGGCCGAGACCACGACCGTCGTCTCGCTCGTGGGCCGGGACGTCCGCCTGCTCGTGCCCGCCCTGTCGGCCGGGCGCCGCGTGCTCGTGCTGTCGAGCGACGAGACGACGCCGGCCCTCGTGGCCGCGCTGCTGACCGGGCTCGGCTGGGACGAGACCCGCATGACGGTGCTCGGCGACCTCGGTGCCGGCTCCGAGTCGCGCACGTCCGGCCTTGCGTCCTCGTGGGACGCCGAGGTGCCGCGGCTGCACGTGCTGGCGCTCGAGGTCGCCGGTGACGGTCCGGGCTGGGGGTCCGGCGGCGTGCTGCCCGACGACGCGTTCGACCACGCCGGGCAGATCACCAAGCGCGACCTGCGGGCCAGCGCCC
>NZ_JBNFNZ010000834.1:0-522 GCF_057364525.1 Aeromicrobium sp. PFPM2_SD2 | reverse complement strand
CACGGTCTACCACCCGGCCGGCCGGCGCGCGGCCGCCGAGCGGCTGGCCCGGCGACCTCGGGATCGACCGCGTCCGCGAGCGCGTCTCCGGCATGTCGGAGGACCGCCTCACGGTCGTCCTGTCCGGCACGCGATGATCGATCCATGCCCGACGCCCTGAGTCGCCGTGACGCCGTGCTGTCCGACCCCGCCGGGACGCTGCTCGGCCTGGACTTCGACGGCACGCTCTCGCACATCGTCGACGACCCCACCCGCGCCTACGCGCACCCGGACTCCGTCGCCGCCCTGCAGCGGCTCGGCCGCGTCCTGGGTCAGGTGGCGATCGTGACCGGACGCCCCGTCGCCCAGGCGCTCGAGCTCGGCGGGTTCGCCGGGCTGGAGGGGCTGGAGAACCTGCGCATCCTCGGCCAGTACGGCGCCGAGTCGTGGGACGCGACGCAGGGCCCGGTGGCCGAGGTCGTCGTCCCCCGAGCCGGTGGCGGCCGTCGCCGCCGTGCTGCCGGAGTGGCTCGAGCGCCACGG
>NZ_JBNFNZ010000833.1:0-525 GCF_057364525.1 Aeromicrobium sp. PFPM2_SD2 | reverse complement strand
CGCGGCTCGCCGCGCTGCGCGCCCGGGCGGTCCAGGACCCGCGGGTGCACGTCGCCGACATGCCGGTCGACGCGCAGCGCACCCGGGTCTACGACGAGTACCTGGAGCGCGTTCGGACGGCCCGCGCCGACGACCTCGACTACCTGGCGGTGGGCCTGGTCGGTCCGCGCCGGGCGGTGGACAAGCTGGTCGGGGGGCTGCGCCTGCTGCCGTGACCCGGGACCGGTGCTGGCACGATCGTCGGGTGATCGTGCACGAACGTCCCTGGGACGACCCCGACGGCGAGCGCCTGCGCCTGGCCCAGCGCGCCGAGATGGCCGAGCGCTACGGCACCGACGACAGCGACCCGAGCACCCCGCCGACGGCGGCCGACGTGACGGTCTTCGTCGTGCTCGAGGACGCCGGCGAGGCGATCGGCTGCGGTGCGCTGCGCGCCCTGGACGCCGACCACGGCGAGCTGAAGCGGATGTACGTCGACCCGGCGCACCGCGGACGGGGGCGCGTCCCCGGCGGCTGCTGGCCGCG
>NZ_JBNFNZ010000832.1:0-467 GCF_057364525.1 Aeromicrobium sp. PFPM2_SD2 | reverse complement strand
CGCCGGGCGGTGCGCACGCGCTGCACGCTGTCGGCCAGCTGCGGGAAGACGGTCATCGCCACGACGAGCGCGGTGCCGACCTCGTAGAGCGCCGGCGGCAGCGACGCCAGCAGGCGGCGCGGGTTGGCCAGCGTGTTGGCCGCCCCGACGCACAGCAGGATCGCCGCCAGGCGCAGGCCGTCGTAGAGCCCGGCGAGCACCGAGGCCGTCGAGACCGGCCCGAGCAGGCTCACGCCGGCGGCCCAGTCGGGCAGCGGCACCTCCGGCAGCGTGAACAGGTACGGCTCGCCGAGGTCACCGCCGAGGACGACCCGGAAGAACACCCGCAGCGCGACGACCAGCAGCGCGAGGTAGACGTAGTACGTGAAGCCCAGCGCCCACGGCGCCTCGCCGCGCCGGGCGGCGACGACCAGGCCCGCGCAGAGCACGACCACGAGCAGCAGCCACGGGCTCGTGGTGCGCGAGGC
>NZ_JBNFNZ010000831.1:0-528 GCF_057364525.1 Aeromicrobium sp. PFPM2_SD2 | reverse complement strand
ACCAGTAAGCGCTAACGTCTTTGACGCCTCTGAGCGGAGGGCTTGAAGTCGAAACCTAAAATCGCTCTAGGAGAGAACCTTCCGGGCGTTACTGGTATGAACATCGAGGGTCAAGAACCTGAGGCTCCCAATGAGTCCTTCGGAGAGATGTTCTATAAGTCAACTGGCGAGACGCTGGACCAACGGGCTGACCGCTCTACATGGTTCGGCTTCGGTGGAGCTACTGAGGCTGAAGTGAAGAACTCTCTGGTGGGCGTGGCTGTCCGCGCTGGTCAGACTGAGGACTCGCTCGACGTCATTGGCGATGTGTTTAACCCTACCCGCTGGAATAAACCACAAGTGGTCCCGCGAGGAGTTAGACCAGATTCGTAACGCTGGTGTACTTCCTCAGTATTACGGAGTCATCACTGGTGGTTCACCTCAGAATCTGACCGAGCTGATTTAACTTGGCGCTGGAGAACCAGAAGTTAGACGCTGAGAAGTCTAAGGCCGGGACTGGCGCTCAACTGGCGGCTGGTGTGATTTGGC
>NZ_JBNFNZ010000830.1:0-528 GCF_057364525.1 Aeromicrobium sp. PFPM2_SD2 | reverse complement strand
CGCGGCGGACGTCCCTGCTCGGCCCGGCGCGCCTCACGACGCTGCTCGGGGGTGAGCGTCTGGTCCTGCGCGCGCGACGTCAGCGTGCCGCCGGGGGCGACGCCCGTTCGGCGTCGCGGTGTAGTCGCCGGCCGCGTAGCGCGCGGCGATCGTCAGGACGAGGTCGACGTAGGAGTCGGAGTTGTTGTAACGCTTGACCGCCGCAGCGGCGCCCGGACGGGTGCCGAGGTCGTCGGAGCCGGCGCACAGGTAGACGCCGGCCGACGTCGCGGCGTCGTCGACGTCCTGCGGGTTCGCCCGGCCGTCGCCGTCGGCGTCGACCGCGACCATCTCCCACGTGGACGGGATGAACTGCAGGGGGCCGACCGCGCGTCCCAGACCCGTCGCGTCGAGCTTGCCGCCGTCGGTGTCGCGGATCTCCGCGGTGCCGTTGCGGCCGGTCAGCGGGACGCCGAGCACGCCGGGCCGCGAGACGCCGTCGTCGCCCAGCGTGTTGGCGCCGGTGCGTCCGTGGTCGGACTCGACGCG
>NZ_JBNFNZ010000829.1:0-531 GCF_057364525.1 Aeromicrobium sp. PFPM2_SD2 | reverse complement strand
CGTGACCGACCGCCGCCGGAGCCGCCCGCACAGCTCGCGCTCGACCTCGTCGTCGCGGCGTCGCCGACGGGTGGCGTCGGCGGCCGACGTCGGTCACCCCGCTCGGCGTGACGAGCCCGGGCTCGGTCCGCACCACCACGGCGCGGACGGTCTCGGTGCCGCTGCGCGCGTCCGGGGGTGACAGCCGCTACGCGTGGAGCGCGAGCGCGCTGCCGTCGGGTCTGCGCCTTCGTCGGCGACCGGCTGGTCGGACGGGTGACGCGCGCGGCAGCTATCCGCGTCGCCGTCACCGTGCGCAGCGCCGGGCTGACGTCCACGCGGAGCGTGCCCGTCGTCGTGGCCGCCGTGCCGCCGCGCTACCTGACCCGCAGCACACTGACCCGCGGCGCGGTCAAGACCCGGTACGCCAGCCGCGTGCGCATCACCTCGCCGTACCCGGCGTCGTGGCGGCGCGTCGCCGGGCGGCTGCCGTCCGGGGTCCGGCTCGTGGTGGCGTCCGACCGACGCAGCGCCGTGCTGACCGGACGACCG
>NZ_JBNFNZ010000828.1:0-531 GCF_057364525.1 Aeromicrobium sp. PFPM2_SD2 | reverse complement strand
AGCGGCCCGTCCGGCTCCTGCAGCGCCTCGACGAGGGCGCGGCGCAGCGCGTCCCACAGCCGGACGGCGGTCTCGGTGACCTGCGGCTGGTCGAGCACCCGGCCCTTGAGCCGCTCGGCGCGCTCGCGGGTGTGCGGGTCGTGCTGGAGGTCGTCGGCGAGCGTGAGCAGGTAGCCGTCGAGCGCCCGGCGGACGCGGTGCTCGGGGGTCGCGGGGCGATGTCGCGGACCCAGTCGAGCGCCTGCTCCTGGGCCCGAGCCGGCGACCCGGCGGTCCAGCCACTGGGGCGTCCAGGCCGGCGCGCGCTGCTCGATGATCGCGGCGACGTCGCCGGCGTGCTCGACCAGCCAGCGCTCGAGCTCGGTGAGCGCGAGGTCGACGAGTCCGCGATGGGCGTCGTCGGCCAGCACCGACTCCAGCAGCTGTCCGGCGACCGGACCGAGCTCCTCCTCGCGCAGGCGGGGGACGATCGCGGCGTCCACGACGGCCGGACGTCGTCCGCGCGGACGCGCTCGAGCGCGTCCGCGCACC
>NZ_JBNFNZ010000827.1:0-531 GCF_057364525.1 Aeromicrobium sp. PFPM2_SD2 | reverse complement strand
CCGAGCGTCCGGACGCGTCCGCGGCGGCACCGTCCAGCGTCGCCACGAACATCGTCCGCACCCAGGCCCGACGGTCCGCGTCGGCCGGGAAGTCGTACAGCGCGGCCAGCTGGTCGCGGGTCAGGTCGGACATGCCGCGAGCGTAGTGCGGCGGACGCCGGGCCGGGCCGGATGCGGACCCGGTGCGGACTCAGTCCTCGAGCGGGGGCAGCAGGCGAGTGACGACGCGGTGGGCGACGAGCTCGGGCGGCTCGCCGGCGAACGTCACGTGCTCGTCCTCGACGACGTCCGCGTCGCCGGTGACGAGGTCGAGCGCCGCGCGCACCTGCAGCGCCATGGCACCGAGCGCGACGAGGTCCTGCGAGCGGTGCCGGCGCTCGCCGAGGTCGACCTGCCCGAGCGCGTCCAGCCCGTGCGCGTGCAGCACCGAGAGCAGCATCCCGGTCTCGACGCCGTAGCCGGAGACCAGCGGCAGGCGCAGCAGCGCGTCGCGCGAACCGGCCTCGCCCGAGAGCGGCTGGACGAGCGACG
>NZ_JBNFNZ010000826.1:0-531 GCF_057364525.1 Aeromicrobium sp. PFPM2_SD2 | reverse complement strand
GGCTGGCCCTGCCGGGCGACCTGGACTGCCGCGCCGGGCTCGGCCGTCGGCTCGGTGCAGGCCGTCGGTGCCGGCCCGTACGGTCGGGTGCAGGACGGTCCCGCGTGGTGGGCCGCCCGCGACGCCATCGTCGAGGCGAAGCGCCGCGAGTCGGGACGCCACCGGTCCCTGCGCACCTGGTACCTCGTGGGCGAGGACGCGCAGGACGCCGTCCCGGCCGAGGTGGTCAACGCCTACCTGCTCTGCCGCGACCAGCTGGTCGGAGCCATGAACGAGCGCGCACGCCGCATCCTCGCGGGCGTGCTGGAAGGACGCAGCCAGGTGCAGATCGCCAAGGACGAGCAGGTGTCCCAGTCCGCGGTGTCCCAGGCGCTGCAGCGCTCCGGCGCCGTGGCCGTGCTGGGCGCCGCCGAGCTGCTGGAGGCCCGATGACCCTGCTCGCCCTTTTCCTGGCCACGCTCGGCGCGGCCGACCTGGTGCGTCCGCGCGACCGCGCCGTGCCGCTGCCCGTGGCCGGCCAGGCGGTCCTGG
>NZ_JBNFNZ010000825.1:0-532 GCF_057364525.1 Aeromicrobium sp. PFPM2_SD2 | reverse complement strand
CGGGCGGGCGGCTCGTCGTGCACGGCGTCACGGCCGAGACCGAGGCGGTGCTGCTCGACCGCTACCGTCGCCACGGCGGCGAGCTCGTCCGCCTGTCCGTCGAGCGCGCCGAGCCGCTCGGCAGCTTCACCGGCTGGACGCGCGCGGCGGTCAGCCAGTGGTCCGTCACCAAGGGAGAGTCATGACCGTCCACTTCGTGGGGGCCGGACCCGGCGCCGCCGACCTGCTCACGCTGCGTGCCGTCCGCCTGCTCGAGGCGGCCGACGTCGTGCTCTACGCCGGCACGTACCTGGACGCCGAGGTGCTCGGCCACTGCCGCGACGACGCGCGCCTGGTCGACACCCAGCACCTGGACCTGGACGAGATCACCGTCCACCTCGTCGACGCGCACACGGAGGGACTGGAGGTCGTGCGGCTGTGCTCGGGCGACCCGTCGGTCTACTCGGCCGTGCACGAGCAGGCCCGGCGGCTCGACGCCGTGCAGGTCCCGTGGGCCGTCACGCCGGGCCGTGCCGGCCTACGCGCGCGCGCA
>NZ_JBNFNZ010000824.1:0-534 GCF_057364525.1 Aeromicrobium sp. PFPM2_SD2 | reverse complement strand
CTCGGGCTGGCCGTGGGCGCCGCGCTCGGGCTCAGCGGCGCGCTGCTGCAGGGCGTCACCCGCAACCCGCTGGCCGACCCCGGGATCATGGGCATCAACGCCGGCGCCGCCGCGTTCGTCGTGCTGGGCGTCATGGTGCTGGGCATCGCCGCCCCCGCGCAGACGGTGTGGCTGGGCATGGCCGGTGCCGCGATCGCCACGTTCGCCGTCTACGGCGTCGCGTCGTTCGGCCGCGAGGGCGCCACGCCGGTGAAGCTCGCGCTCGCCGGTGCGGCGGTCACCGCGCTGCTCAGCTCGCTCACGTCCGCGATCGTGCTCACCAACGTCGAGGCGCTCAACACGCTGCGCTTCTGGCAGGTCGGCGCGCTCGCCGGCCGGTACGCGTCGGTGTTCTGGCAGACCGTCCCGTTCATCGCCGTCGGCGTCGTGGTCGCGCTCGGGGCGGGCCGGGCGCTCAACGGCCTGGCCCTGGCGACGACGTCGCCCGCGCGCTCGGGCAGCGGATCGTCCTGACCCGCTCGGTCGTGTTCGTGG
>NZ_JBNFNZ010000823.1:0-535 GCF_057364525.1 Aeromicrobium sp. PFPM2_SD2 | reverse complement strand
CAGCTGCGCGGCACCTGCGGCGGCACGGCGCCCTCGACCGCGTAGACCTTCACGTCCCCGCCCCCCAGCCGCCGCAGGGTGGCCAGCCGCTCGTACGGCAGCTCGTCCGCGCCCGGCGCCGAGCCGTTGACCACCACGGCGCCGATGCCCAGGGCCGCGAGGTCGTCCTGCGTCCAGTCACCGGCCAGCACCTCGGCGACCTCGGCGGCGCGCGGGTCCTCGCCGGCGATGCGGCGCCCCGACACGTACAGGTCGTCCGAGACGACGGTGTCGCGGTCGAACATCCGCCCGAGCGGGTCCAGCACCGGCCGGCCGTCGTTCCAGGACGGGCTGCGGTACGACGAGAACGGCAGCACCAGCACGTCCCCGCGCGTCGGCAGGGACGCCACCCGCTCCCGCGCCTCGTACCAGTCGTCCGGGTAGTGGCTGACCCCCAGCTGGCCCCCGACGCCCCAGGCCAGGTCGGGCAGTGCGGCGAGCGGCAGCAGCGCGAGCCCTGCGGCGACGAGACGGGCGCGTACCGGCCGTGCGGCAG
>NZ_JBNFNZ010000822.1:0-535 GCF_057364525.1 Aeromicrobium sp. PFPM2_SD2 | reverse complement strand
GGCGCGCCCGCCTCCCGGGCCGCGGCGCTCAGCTCGTGCAGCCGCGGCATCGGCACGTGCACGACCTCGGACGGCGTGAGCCGGTAGGTCGACTCCCCGGCGAAGGCGTCGTGCTCGGGGCCGGCGGTGGCCAGGACCAGCGCGATGTCGCGCTGGTTGAGCCAGCGCGACATGTCGCCGGTGGCGACGCCGTGCTGCAGGAAGACGAACCGCCAGCGCGGTGCCGGCGCGTCCGGTCCGAACGGCTGGACGTGCTCGCTGCGGGCGTGCGAGGAGAGCAGGAACCGGGCGTGCCGGGTGAGCGCGGCGTGCTCGTCGGACCCGTGAGCGACCAGCCGGAAGCCCTCGCGCTCCAGCCGCGGCCAGTCGGGACTGGCCGGGTCGAGGACGAACCAGGCGTCCACCTCGGGGTGCCGCTCGCGGACCCAGCGGCAGAACGCCTCGCCGTTGTCGCCGCCCGCGTCGACCCGATCCATGAACACCCAGGCGTCGCGCATGCCGTGCGGCGGCCGGGCGTCGTCCTGGCCGCGGGCCC
>NZ_JBNFNZ010000821.1:0-536 GCF_057364525.1 Aeromicrobium sp. PFPM2_SD2 | reverse complement strand
TTCGACGGCTGGTGGGCCGCCCCTGCTCGCCGGCCTGCTCGTGGCCGTGCTCGCCGTCCCGCCGCTGCTGCCCGCCGGCACCTGGACCGGACGCCGCGGGCTGTCGTCGGTCATCGCGACCCGCGGCGTGGTGTCGCTCGCCTTCTTCGGCGTCGAGGCGTACCTGCCGCTCGCGCTGGTCGAGCACCGCGGCCTGACCCCGACCCAGGGCGGCATGTTCCTCACCGGGGGAGCGGTGCTGTGGTTCAGCGGCTCGTGGCTGGCCGCGAACCTCCCCGCGCTCGCCGACAAGCACCGTCGGGTCCGGCTGGGCGTGGGCCTGGTCGCGCTCGGCAGCGTCGCCGGCGGCCTGGTGCTGGTCGAGGCCGTGCCGCTGCCCCTGCTGGTGGTGCTGTGGTCGTTCGCCGGGCTCGGCATGGGCATGGGCGACGTCGCGCTGTCGGTGCTGCTGCTCGAGACGGCGCCGGCCGGCGAGCACGGCGCCGCGAGCGCCGCGATGCAGACCAACGACGCCGTCGTGCAGGCGCTGGGGCTGG
>NZ_JBNFNZ010000820.1:0-537 GCF_057364525.1 Aeromicrobium sp. PFPM2_SD2 | reverse complement strand
CTAAATGGAGATTGGTCAGGACGAACAGTGTTCATCGGACGGTCTTATTCTGATGTCCTACAAGTTCTCACGGTTCCTGATTAAGATTGAAGACGAGAGTGGCACTCAGTCTGAAGACACTGGACGCCTACAACTTCGTCGGGCTTGGGTCAACTACAAGGACACTGGAGCTCTTAGATTCATTGTCAGAAACGGTGAGCGGGAGTTCGTGAACACCTTTAACGGGTACACCCTTGGTCAGCAAACCATCGGGACTACCAACATTGGGGATGGACAGTATCGCTTCGCTATGAATGGTAACGCATTAACCACGAGTCTAACCTTAGAGTCCGACTATCCTACCCCAGTGTCCATCGTTGGTGGGGCTGGGAGGCGTCATACGCTAAGAAAGCTCGTTCAGTCTAACTTATTGAATGGCCTATAGCTTTACCTTAACTATCACTATAGGGACTATAGGCCCTTAAGGTTATAAGGAGACTTTATGTATATTCGCAAGGCTACGGAACCAGATGTCCACTACTTTCTGTGGCATCTTTC
>NZ_JBNFNZ010000819.1:0-537 GCF_057364525.1 Aeromicrobium sp. PFPM2_SD2 | reverse complement strand
GGGCAGCAGGGTCTCGGGCGGCTCGCCCAGCAGGTTGGTCATGGCGCCGACCCTACCGACGCGCCGGACGTCCACACCCCGGGCAGACTGGCGCCGTGCCCGAGCTGCCCGAGGTCGAGTCCGCCCGCGCCGTGATCGAGCGCTCCGCGCTGCACCGGCTCGTCGCCGACGTCGACGACTCCGACTCCTACGAGTGCCGCCCGCACGCGCCCGGCGAGATCCGCGACGCGCTGGTCGGCCGCACGCTCACCGCCGCCCGCCGCCGGGGCAAGTCGATGTGGTGCGAGACGTCCGGCCGCGACGGCGACGAGGCGCCCGGCCCGCTGCTCGGCCTCCACCTCGGCATGAGCGGACGCATCCTGGTCGGCGACGACTCCGGCGGCGACTACGTCGGCACGGGACGTCCGGTCCCGACCGCCGAGCGGTTCTCACGCTTCTCGATCACGTTCGAGGACGGCGGCACGCTGCACCTGGTCGACCCGCGCCGGCTCGGCCGGGCCCGGCTCGACCCCGATCTCGACGCGCTCGGGCCCGACG
>NZ_JBNFNZ010000818.1:0-538 GCF_057364525.1 Aeromicrobium sp. PFPM2_SD2 | reverse complement strand
CCACGAGCTGACCCTCACCTCCGGCGCTCGGCGACGAGCGCTCCCTGGGGCCGCACCCCCGGATCGGTGCGCGCGTGCGTCTCGAGCACGACCAGCCCGGCGTCCCCGACCCGCTCGGCCAGGACGTCGACCGGCCAGCGCCAGGCGGTCACCACGGCGTGGTCGAACGGCTCGACGCGCTCGCCGATGAAGAAGCCGAGCAGCAGCCGTCCGCCCGGGCGCAGGGCCCGCGCGACGGCCGAGAGCGCCGCCGGGACGTCCGCGGGGTCGCTGTGGATGAGCGAGAACCACGCCAGCACGCCGGCCAGCGACGCGTCCGGGACGCCGAGCTCCTCGAGCCGTCCGGCCCGGAAGCGCGCCTCGGGGAACCGCTCGCGGGCGAGCCCGAGCATCTCCAGCGTAGGGTCGGACGCCCTCGACGTCGGACGCCCGCCCGGTGCAGCAGGTCGGTCCAGTGGCCCGGGCCGCAGCCGGCGTCCACCACCGGGCCGTCCAGGTCGCGGGCCCAGCGCAGCACCAGGGCGCGGTCCTCGTCGGC
>NZ_JBNFNZ010000817.1:0-544 GCF_057364525.1 Aeromicrobium sp. PFPM2_SD2 | reverse complement strand
CCGCCGACCCTGGAGCAGGTCGCCGCGCGGGCGGCGTCGGACGCGGCACGGCGTCGCGCGTCATCAACGGCTCCTCGCAGGTCTCGCCGCGCACCCGTGAGGCGGTGCTCCAGGCGGTGGCCGACCTGGGCTACGTCCCGAACCAGGCGGCCCGCGCCCTGGTCACGCGGCGCACGGGCATGGTCGCGCTGGTCATCGCCGAGTCCGAGGAGCGCATCTTCGGCGAGCCGTTCTTCGCCGGCGTCCTGCGCGGCATCTCCGCCGAGCTCGCCGACGCCTCGCGCCAGCTCGTGCTGTCGCTCGTCCAGTCGGCCGAGCAGGCCGAGCGGCTGCACGCCTTCCTGTCGCCGGCCCACGTCGACGGCGTCCTGGCCCTGTCGATCCACGACGACGGCGCGCTGCCGGTCGACCTCAGCGCCCGCGGCATCCCCACGGTGCTGGGCGGCCGGTCCGAGCGCTGGCCCGAGGCGTCCTACGTCGACGTCGACAACCGGTCCGGGGCACGGGTCGCCGTGGAGCACCTGCTGCGCCGCGGCCGCCGCAC
>NZ_JBNFNZ010000816.1:0-545 GCF_057364525.1 Aeromicrobium sp. PFPM2_SD2 | reverse complement strand
CGTCGAGGTGCGCGAGGCCGCCGTGGCCACCACCGCCGGCGTCGCCGACGACTTCACCGTCACCCTCGCCGACGGCACCGTCGAGCGCTCCCGCCGGCTCGTCCTGGCCACCGGCCTGCGCGACGAGGTGCCGGACGTGCCCGGGCTGGACGCACTGTGGCACGAGGGGGACCTCGTGGCCCACTGCCCGTTCTGCCACGCCACGAGATGGCCGGTCGCGTCGTCGGCGTGCTGGGCGCGGAGCGGGCCGAGCAGCTCGTCGCGATGATGGCACCGGTCGCCGGGTCCCTGGTCGTCCTCGCCGGTGGCGAGGCCCTGGACCCCGCGGCGTCGGCCTCGCTCGCCGAGCGGGGGCCACCGTCGTGCCCGGCAAGGTCGAGCGGGTCGAGCGCGACGGTGACGGGCTCGCCGTCGTCGTCGAGGGACGGGACCCGGTGCGCCTCGGCGGCCTCTTCGTCGGCCCGACCAACCGCCAGGCGGCCCCGTTCGCTGAGCAGCTCGGCCTGGGCCACGCTGCCGTCCGGCGGCGTCGAGGTGGACGTCAT
>NZ_JBNFNZ010000815.1:0-547 GCF_057364525.1 Aeromicrobium sp. PFPM2_SD2 | reverse complement strand
ACGGCCGACTGGCTGGTCGGCGACCGGCGTCGCGTCGTCGTCCTACCCGGCGATGGCCGCGCCGTCCGGCGCCCGGGCCACCGCCCTGCCGACGGCACGTTCCGGTCGGGGGTCAACGCCACCGACATCGGCACCGGCGCCCGCACCGTCATGCTGCAGGCCGCGGCCGAGGAGCTGAAGGTCGAGCCCGAGCGCGTCCACCTGCACATCGCCGACAGCGACCTGCCGCACGGGGCCGTCGCCGGCGGGTCGTCCGGCTCGGCGTCGTGGGGCTGGGCGGTGGCGAAGGCCTGCCGCGCGCTGCGGTCGCGGATGGCCACCGGGCGCGTCCCGGACGAGGGGCTCGAGGTCGTCGTCGACACCAGCGAGGACATGCAGGGCCGCGCGCAGCTCGCCCGGTTCGCCTACGGCGCCCAGATGGTCGAGGCCGGGTCGACGTCCGCACCGGCGAGGTCGTCGTGCCGCGCTCGTGGGGGTGTCGCGGCGGCCGCATCCTCAACCCGCGCACCGCGCGCTCGCAGTTCCTCGGCGGCATGACGATGGGCCT
>NZ_JBNFNZ010000814.1:0-547 GCF_057364525.1 Aeromicrobium sp. PFPM2_SD2 | reverse complement strand
CAACCATAAAGTCTCAGGAATATGAAGATGCTGGTTTCGTGGTAGGCCGCATCCGACCTGAGCTGCACGACTAAACTATCACTTTAGGAACACCTTAACTTTAACTAGGAGATTTACACCGATGGCTAAAGAGCAACTGAAGACTTTCACCACTCCGGTAGCTGGTATCGTTGAGCCTTACGCATGGCTGAACAAAGCAGACACCAAGTTCAACGAGCGTGGTAGAACACAAAGTCAACCTGACATTCGACCTGAGCCAACCCGAAGGTCCGTAAGATGATTGATGTCTTACAGAAGATTCACGACGATGCGTATGCGAAAGCACTCGCAGACCACGAGAAGAACCCGCCTCAGGTTCAGCGTGGCAAGAAGCCTATTGAACCACGCGAAGGCGACATGCCGTGGATTGAGAATGGTGATGGTACTGTTACCCTGAAGTTTAAATGCTTTGCGTCTTACCTGAAGGATGGTAAGTCAGAGCCTATCGTATTACGGTTCTACGACACCGATGCTAAGTTAATACGTGAGTCCGAATATTGGTGCTGGC
>NZ_JBNFNZ010000813.1:0-550 GCF_057364525.1 Aeromicrobium sp. PFPM2_SD2 | reverse complement strand
CGGCCAGGTCGGCGGCGTTGGAGTCGGTGTCGGCGCCCGCGTCGCGCTGCAGCGACAGCGCCACGCCCTGGCCGGTGGCCGGGGCGGTCTCGAACGTGTTGGAGGTGCCGTAGCCCACCAGGTCGAGGACGTCGTCGCGACCCTTCACGTCACCCGTGGGCAGCGTGAGGGCGCTCGTGCCCCGGGCCAGCACGACGGTGCCCGACGAGCCGGAGCTGGCGAACGTCGCACTCTGGTCGGCGGCGGGCAGCTCGGCCCCGGCGGTGCCGGAGTTCGCGCTGCCGCGCACCAGGAAGTAGCCGCCCGGCGCGACCGTGCCGGTGAGCGGCACGACGGTCGTCGCCGCGGCCGTGCCGGTGGCCGACCGGTACTGCAGCGACAGCCCGCCGAGCGGGACCGGCGCGTCGGTGGGGTTGAACAGCTCGACGAAGCGGTGCGTGTAGGCGGCCCCGGCGGCCGGTGCCGTTGACGTACGCCTCGTTGATGACGAGCCGCGAGCCGTCGGGCGCGGCCTGGGACCGGACGGACGGCGCGCCGCCGCGCCGCCGTG
>NZ_JBNFNZ010000812.1:0-553 GCF_057364525.1 Aeromicrobium sp. PFPM2_SD2 | reverse complement strand
GCGGGCCCGAACAGGCGGCAGGTCGGCCTCGGTGAGCGGCACCTCCTGCGCGGCCGCGGCCAGGTGCGGCCCCAGCACGTACGGGTTGTCGGGGTCGAAGACGCTGGCCTCCACCGGCGCGCCGAGCAGCGCGTCCGGGTGGTGCACGAGGAACGTGTCGAGCGGCTCGTCGCGGGCGATCATCACGCCCAGCGCGGGACGTCCGGCGCGTCCGGCGCGCCCCAGCTGCTGCCACAGCGCCGCCCGGGTGCCCGGGTAGCCGACGGTGACGACGGCGTCGAGCCCCGACACGTCGATGCCCAGCTCGAGCGCGTTCGTGCTGGCCAGGGCCATGAGCTCGCCGCTGCGCAGCTGGCGCTCCAGCGCGCGACGGTCCTCGGGCAGGTAGCCGCCGCGGTAGGTGGCGACGCGGGTCGCGAGGTCGGGGTCGACCTCGGCCAGACGCTGCTGCGTGCCGATGGCGACCGTCTCGGCACCGCGCCGGGAGCGGACGAACGCGAGCGACCGCGTGCGCCCAGACGAGGTCGGTGAGCAGGTCGGCCGCTCGGCCCCG
>NZ_JBNFNZ010000811.1:0-555 GCF_057364525.1 Aeromicrobium sp. PFPM2_SD2 | reverse complement strand
GTCGTCGCCCGCGACGCCGGGCGCGGCCGCGACGGGACGCTCGGCCGCGCCTCGGTGCGGACCCGCTAGACCGCCTCCGCCCCTGTCGTCGTCCCCGAAGGTCCCGCTGTGCCTGCCGTCCCCCGCAAGTCCCTGCTGCTGAGCGTCGCCGTCGTCGTGCTGACCGCGTCCACGTTCGTCGCCGCCAGCGGTGACGAGGGGACCCCGGTGGAGCCGACGCCGACCGTCCTCGAGCCGACCCCGTCCCCGAGCCCGAGCGACCCCGTCCCGACGCCCACGGCCAGCCCCACCGCGACGCCGCACGCGCCGGTCGTCGTCATCGGCGACTCGATCTCGTCGGTCGCCGGTACGACCGGTACCGCCGGGGCGTGGCCGGCGAGGACCCGGCCCGGCCGCTCGTGTGGTGGAGCCGGGTGCTGCGTGACGCCGGCGTCGACCGGCCGAGGCCCTGACCCTGACCGAGGGAGCAGCGGCTACCTGCGCCGAGGCGCCCGGACGCCCACCGGTGAGCTGGGCCAGGTGCGCGGGGACCGACCTTCGCCGAGCGCCTCGACG
>NZ_JBNFNZ010000810.1:0-556 GCF_057364525.1 Aeromicrobium sp. PFPM2_SD2 | reverse complement strand
GTCGGCGGCTTCGGCGGCGTGGACGGCCTGGCGTCCCACCTGCGCGAGGAGCGGGTGGACGTCGTCGTCGACGCCACCCACCCGTTCGCCGAGCGGATCAGCGCCAACGCCGCCGCCGCCTGCCCGCGGGCCGGCGTCCCGCTGCTGCGGCTGGAGCGTCCGGGCTGGTCGGTGCGCCCGGACGCCGCGACGTGGCACTGGGTGGACGACCACGACGAGGCGGCCCGGGTGGCCGCGACGCTGGGGGAGCGGTCGTTCCTGACGGTCGGCCGTCAGTCGCTGGCGCGCTTCGTCGAGCCGCTGCGCGACCACGCGTGCGTCGTGCGCGTCGTCGACCCGCCGGAGATCGACCTGCCCGCCGCGTGGACGCTCGTGCAGAGCCGCGGTCCCTACACGCACGAGCACGAGCGCGCCGCGATGGCGGGGACGGACGTCCTGGTGACGAAGGACTCCGGCGGGGAGCACACCGAGGCCAAGCTCGCGTCGCCGCCGAGCTCGGCGTCCCCGTCGTGGTCGTGCGCCGGACGGGTGCGCCCGGCGGGCGTCAGCGTCGTCG
>NZ_JBNFNZ010000809.1:0-560 GCF_057364525.1 Aeromicrobium sp. PFPM2_SD2 | reverse complement strand
CCCGGGCTGCGCACGCTGCTCGCCGTCCTGGTGGTGCTGGTGGTGCTGGACCTGCTCCTCCTCCGGCGCCAGCGACGTCTGGCCGACCGGTGGACCGGTCCGCGCCAGGACGTCGTCCGCGGACCCCGGCCTCACGTGTGGCCGTGGATCGGGGGCGCCGTGGTCGCCGCGTTCCTCACCGTGGTCCTCCTGGCGGTCGCCCTGACGCTCCGGGCCGAGGACCGGGCCCTGGCCGCGCGCGCCGAGCCGACGGCCGCGACGGTCACCAGCCGCGACGCCGACCTCGACGAGCTCGAGCTGGAGACCGCGGACTACTTCTACTGGGTCTCGGTGTGGGACGCCGACCGGTACCGCGACGGGCAGGCCGTCTCCCTGCTCGTCGACCCCGAGCACGAGGACGCCGTGCACGGCACGAGGACGCCGTGCACGTGGTCGGGGACGTCGACCCGTTCCTGGGCGGCGTCATCGGCGCCATGGTCGCCGGTGTCCCGGCCGGCGTGGCCGGGCTGCTGCTCATGGTGCCGACGGCGCGTGCACGGCGCCAGCGCGGCTGGAGCGCG
>NZ_JBNFNZ010000808.1:0-560 GCF_057364525.1 Aeromicrobium sp. PFPM2_SD2 | reverse complement strand
AGCCGCCCTGCTCGACGAGGTCCACGAGCGCCGACCCGAGACCCGGGTGGCGTCCGACCCGCCGCCGCTTGGCAGGATCCCCCAGGACGACGGCCGGCACGCGCGGCACCTCGCGGTGCCCGACGGCCGTCTCGAGCGGCACCTGCTCGACGAGGTGCTCGCGCTGCGTGCCCCGGACGTCGTCGTGACCCCGTGGCGCACCCTGCTCGTCCCCGACCTGGAGAACGCATGACGACCGCCCCGCCGACCCGCCGCTACGACTACGAGACCGACGGGTCGCAGATCTACGTCGACTCGTTCGCGACGATCCGCGCCGAGTCCGACCTGTCGCGGGTGCCGGCCGACGCCGAGAAGGTCGCCGTCCGGATGATCCACGCCTGCGGCCAGACCGACCTGACCCGCGACCTGGTCGTCCACCCCGGGCTGGTGTCGGCCGCGCGCACCGCGCTCGAGGCCGGCGCGCCGATCATCACCGACGCCCACATGGTCGCGTCGGCGTCACCCGGGCCCGGCTGCCGCGGGAGAACGACGTCGTGTGCCTGCTGCGCGACCCGCGCGTG
>NZ_JBNFNZ010000807.1:0-565 GCF_057364525.1 Aeromicrobium sp. PFPM2_SD2 | reverse complement strand
TGCTGAACAATCCGCTCAAGGAGCTGTGGTCAACGGTGCGTCTGCTGCTGGTGCTAACATGGGTGCTGCTGTAGGTCAGGGAGCTGGTGAGGACATGGCTCAAGCCTAAACTATCACTATAGGAACAACGTCTGGTCTACAATTTGTAGGTTTCTAGACCGTTGTTCCTACCATTCAATCAAAGGAGAATGACTCAATGTCTCAATCAGTTTATGCCGAGTTCGGCGTTAGCTCTAATGCAATCACTGGTTCCGTTGAGGACCTGAACGAACACCAGAAGTCTATGCTTGAACAGGACGTAGCAGTTCGCGATGGCGATGACGCTATTACCTTCAAGCAACTGGAAGCCGAAAACGACGAGGCTGCCGAAGAAAGACGAGAACGTCGAAGAGACTGAAGGTGAAGAAGACCACGAGTCAGATGACGAAGAGTCTGAGACCGATGGTGAGCAACCTGAGTTCGTCGAACTTGGTGATGCACCTAAAGAGCTGACCGAAAGTGTCACCGCTCTGGATGAAAACGAAGCTGCATTTGACGACATGGTGTCTTCTGCTGTAGAAGCTGG
>NZ_JBNFNZ010000806.1:0-566 GCF_057364525.1 Aeromicrobium sp. PFPM2_SD2 | reverse complement strand
CACGCGGACGCGCTCGACCTGCCGACCCGTCCCGTCGCCACGCCGGCCGACGTCGCCGCGGCGGTCGGCGCATGACCGCGCTGACGGCGCTGCTCGACCACCGCCGCGAGCCCGGACGCCCTTCGTCACCTACTACGACCTGGACACCGGCGAGCGGGTCGAGCTGAGCACCGTCACCACGGCCAACTGGGTGGCCAAGACGTGCGGCCTGCTGGTGGACGACCTCGACGTCGAGCCCGGCACCCGGGTGCGCCTGGGCCTGCCCAGCCACTGGGAGCGGGTCGTCTGGGCCCTGGCCTGCTGGCACGTCGGCGCGGTCGTGGCCGACGCGGACGCGCAGGTCGGCGTCACCGGTCCCGCGCTGGACGCCGCCGAGGACGTCCGCGTCGCGCTGTCGCTGCGTCCGCTCGGGCTCCCGTTCGAGTCCGCGCCGGACGGGTTCGTCGACTTCAACGCCGTCGTCGCCGGCCACCCGGACGTCTTCGTCGGGCTCGACGACCCGGCCGAGGACGACCCCGCGCTCGCGCTGGACGGCACCGTCCTCACGCACGCCGGGCTGGTCGCCG
>NZ_JBNFNZ010000805.1:0-566 GCF_057364525.1 Aeromicrobium sp. PFPM2_SD2 | reverse complement strand
CCCCGCGGCCCCCGCCGGCGCGGCCTCGGACGCCGACGACCTGCAGGTCCGGCTGAGCCGCCCATGAACCAGACCCAGCTGGTCGAGGGCGCCCCGCTCGTCGTCTCCGGGACGGTCACCAACTCCGGCACCGAGACCTGGGGCGACGCCCAGGTGTACCTCGTCATCGCCCCGGCCCCGTTCACCACCCGGGCGCAGGTGCGCGAGGCGGTCGCGAGCTCCACCGCCTACACCGGCGAGCGCGTGGTCGAGCTGAGCGCGATCGCGCGGCTGGGCGACCTGGCCCCGGGCAGCACGACGCCGTTCACCCTGCGCGTCCCCTACCGCCTGCTCGGCGTCACCGGCGCGGACGGCGTCTACCCACCGGGGTCCAGGTGCTGGCCACCGACGCCGAGGGCGTCCGCGAGAACCAGGCCGTCGCCCGGCACCACCTTCGTGCCCAAGCTCTCCGGGTCCCGGGCCAAGGTGCCGGTCTCGGTCGCCTGGCCGTTCGCCAACCCCGACGCCGCCGGCGGTGACGGCACCTACCTCGATCCCGGCCGCTGGTCTCGGCCGTGTCGCCGTCC
>NZ_JBNFNZ010000804.1:0-568 GCF_057364525.1 Aeromicrobium sp. PFPM2_SD2 | reverse complement strand
GGCGGTGCCGGGGACGCTCCTGGCCGGCCAGGAGGTCGGCGGATCTCGCGCAGCAGGGCGACGTCCTCGGGCGTCACCTCCACCGGCGCCTCCTCCTTCTTGCCCCGGTCGCGCAGCTCGTTGATCTTCTTCATGGGCACGACGAGCACGAAGTAGATGACCGCCGCGGTGATCGCGAAGGTGATGAGCGCGCCGATGAGGTCGCCGAAGCGCAGCGTCGTGTCGGGGTTCTGGTCGAAGATCGTGTACGACCAGCCCGGTCCCTCCTTGCCGCCGACGGTGGCCAGGATCGGGTTGACGATGGTCTGGGTGAAGGCCGTGACGAGCGCGGTGAACGCAGTGCCGATGGCGACCGCGACGGCCAGGTCGACCAGGTTGCCGCGGAACAGGAAGTCCTTGAAGCCCTTGAGCATGGGTGCCCCCTCGTGAGTCGGTCGGTCGGCTCAGGCTAGCGCGGGCGGTCAGCCGACGGCGAGCAGCGAGAGCGGGCCGCGCAGCGACGCCGCGCTGATCGCCAGAGCCGTGCGCTCGTCCACCGCCCAGCCCGAACGACCACGGCGCCGTCGCG
>NZ_JBNFNZ010000803.1:0-570 GCF_057364525.1 Aeromicrobium sp. PFPM2_SD2 | reverse complement strand
TGCGCGGGTCGCCGTCGGCGAACGCCCAACGCCGCCTCGAGCGCGGCACGCGGACGCGGGTCGTCCGGGTGCACGTCCTCGAACAGCGGCAGGACGTCCTGGGCGCAGCGGGCGGCGAAGCGCGCGACGGCCCGGATCTCGTCCAGGGCGAGCTCGATCTCGGCGTCGTCGACCACGGGCCCATCCTGGCAGCGGGAGGACGACGTGGGTCACGCTCCGTTCTTCGGTTAGCCGAGCCTAAGTTAGGCTGGCCGGGCTGAGCCCGTCCGACCGAGAGTGCCGCCCGTGAGCCGAACCGCCGTGCCGTCCCGTGCCGGGACCGCCGCACCGGGCCGCACCGAGACGGCTCCCCGGCACCGCAGCGCGTCGCTGCTCGTCGCGGGTCTCGTCGCCGTCGTGCTGGGCCTGCTCGCCGTGTGCGTCATGAGCCTGGCGCTCGGCAGCCGCGACATCGACCTCGGTCTGGTGAGGGACGTCTTCCTCGGCCGGCGACGCGGCGGCGGCCGACAAGGCGACGCTGCTTGAGATGCGGGTGCCGCGCACCGCGCTCGGGGCTGGCCGTGGGCGCCG
>NZ_JBNFNZ010000802.1:0-572 GCF_057364525.1 Aeromicrobium sp. PFPM2_SD2 | reverse complement strand
CGGCGCGCCTGCGGCACGGTGAGCGTCGCCGCCCCCGCCGCCCCACTGGTAGCCGTAGGCGGCGACGCCCAGGTCGACCTTGCGCCGGGGCACGCGGCGGACCAGGAAGCGCAGCTCCGAGCGCACCCAGCGCACCGACCCGATCGCCCCCGGGCCGGACCAGGTGGGGCCGTGCTGGTCGTAGGCCATGAGGACGACCCGGTCCAGGCTGCGCGCCAGACGGCGCAGGTCGTAGCCGCGGGCGCGGTACCCGGCGTCGTTGGTCGAGGCCATCACCGCCATGGACAGCGACGCGCGGCGGGGCAGTGCCCGGCGGAGCTCGCGGGTGAACGCCGTCAGGCCGGCGGTGTCGCGGGGGAGCAGCGACTCCAGGTCCACCTGGACGCCGTCGAACGCGCGCGCCCGGCGCACGAGGCTGCGCACGACGGCCGCACGGTTGCTGCGCGACGACAGCATCCGGTGCGCGAGCGGCTCGTCGAAGTCGCCCAGGGCGTCGGTGTAGTTCGACACGAGCAGCACGGCGCGGCGGTGGTGGCGCTGGGCGGCGCGGCGCAGGGGCGTGGGGCCTCGCG
>NZ_JBNFNZ010000801.1:0-573 GCF_057364525.1 Aeromicrobium sp. PFPM2_SD2 | reverse complement strand
CCCTCCAGGCACTGGGGCACGTCCATCGGCAGCCGCGGCGAGGCGGCCACGACCGCGACGCGGATGCCTGCGTCCGTGAGCGTCCGCCAGGCCCGCTGCACCCCGCGGACGCGGACCCGGTCGACCTCGTCCGCGGACGCCTCGCGCTCGGTGATCCGCAGCTTGCGGGCGTCCAGCGCGGTGACGACGAGGTCCGGCCGCTCCTTCACCAGCCGGTCGAGCATCCGCCGGTTGAACGTGTCGCACTCGGGATAGACCTCGCGGTCGTTCATCCGCGTGGCGGCGGTGGTGAGCTCGCACATCGTCTTGGTGTGGACGCTGAGCCGCCACCCGTTCAGCAGGGCCACCTGCTCGAGCGCCGGCAGCCACTGCAGGGTCTTGGAGTTGCCGACGACCGCGACGTCGTAGTCGCCCTCGGGGTCGCCGAACAGGCAGCCCGTGGTGCTCGTGTCCTCGGACCGCTTGTTGCAGGCCTGGCCGCGGGCGGGCGGGACGTCGCTCTCGGCCCGCTCGGGCGCGGGGACGACGGTGGCCAGCGACCGGGCGGGGTCGACCCGTCCGTCGACGACGACG
>NZ_JBNFNZ010000800.1:0-574 GCF_057364525.1 Aeromicrobium sp. PFPM2_SD2 | reverse complement strand
CCCCGGGCCCGGCGGACGCGCTCGAGCTCCTGCCACTCGCGCACGAGCGACCAGAACCGCTGCAGCGCCGCCGAGAACGCGGCGACGAAACCGGCCGGGCAGGTGCAGGCTCTGGGCCAGGTGGTCGCCGAGCCTGGCCGGGTCGACGTACCCGGCGGCCACCGAGCCGGGCCACGCGAGCACGAGGATGCGCACGCCGGCGGTGAACGCCTTCGCCTCGTCGTGGCCGCCGAGCCGCCACGACGACCAGACGATCGACGCCGCCGCGATCGAGCAGAGCAGCAGGCACAGCAGCGGGTAGCGCCAGCTCGGCACCGTGAGCGCGACGGCGACGGCGTACGCGCCCAGGGCGACCAGGCCGGTCGTGAGGTCGCGCACCGCGAACGAGCCGAGCAGCGACCCGAGGCCGACGGCGAGCAGGACGAGCGGGTTGACCCGCAGGACGGCGCCGGTCACGCGACCACCCGCCCCCGCTCCAGCCGCACCTCGACGTCCCGCGGGGCGAGATCGTCGTGGGTGGACAGCGCCACGGTCGCACCGGCGTCGGCGGCCGCGCGCACCCAGCCGGCGACCG
>NZ_JBNFNZ010000799.1:0-576 GCF_057364525.1 Aeromicrobium sp. PFPM2_SD2 | reverse complement strand
AAGGCGACCTCGTCGCGGCCTGGGAGGACGGCTGCACGAGCGTCCCGGCGCTCGCCGACGCACCCGCGCCACGACGGGCTGCGGCGGTGCCGGGTGCTCGTCCAGGGCGTCGCGCAGTGGCTCGAGCAGGTGGACCCGCCGGCCTCACAGCCGGACCCGGGGCCGCGTGAGCGATCCGTTCCGGCGCCGTAACCGCGAGCGTCCGGCGAGGAAACCTGCCCTTCCTACCGTCGAGCCATGACCCAGAAGAAGAGGCTCGTGGTCGTCGGGGCCGGCATGGTCGCCCGGCGGCTGGTCGAGGCGCTCGTCGAGCGCGGCGCCACCCGGGACTGGACCATCGAGGTGTTCGGCGAGGAGAGCCGGCCGCCCTACGACCGCGTCGCGCTGACGTCGTTCTTCACGCTGCACGACGCCGACGAGCTGCTGCTGGGCGACCAGGCGCTGTGGCACGAGCCCGGCGTCCGGCTGTACCGCAGCTCGCCGGTCTCGGCGATCGACCGCGAGGCCCGCACGGTCACCGCGCGCGGCACGACCCACGCCTACGACGCGCTCGTGCTGGCGACCGGCTCCTACGCC
>NZ_JBNFNZ010000798.1:0-579 GCF_057364525.1 Aeromicrobium sp. PFPM2_SD2 | reverse complement strand
CGACCTGGCCGACCTGGACGCCGTCCCGGCCGACTGGCCCGAGCCGCCCGTGCCCGGACGCTCTGCGAGACCAGCACCACGCCGGACGACGCCGAGGGCGTGGCCGGCTACGCGACCGACGCGGACGCCGCGACCGTGCTGGACGCCTACGAGGCCGCGCTCGACGGCTACGAGGTCGTCCGCGAGGAGCAGGGCACCGGCGAGCTGCTCGTCGCGACCGGACCGGCCGGCACGGTCGAGGTCAGCGTCCCTGCGCCGGGGACCTACTCGGTGTTCTTCGGCCCCGCCTGATCGCGGCCCGACCACCCGCCCGCCGGCCCGGCAAGACCGCTGAAAGCCCGATGAAAGGCGTCCCGCGTTGAGTGGGCACCGACCCCACGGGACCACCCACCAGGAAGCACGCAGACATGAGAACCACCACGCTCGCCCGACGCACCGTCCGCGACACGACCCCGAGGATCGCCTGGAGCCCCGAGCAGGCCGTGCTCGTCGTGGACCGGCACGGCGTCGTGGTCGACGCCGACGAGGGTGCGCGCGCCTGCTCGGCCGCTCGGGCTGCAGCGACCTGCGGCGACGCAC
>NZ_JBNFNZ010000797.1:0-580 GCF_057364525.1 Aeromicrobium sp. PFPM2_SD2 | reverse complement strand
GCGCGTGGGCTCCGGCGCCTCGGCCACGTGCTCGGCCAGCTCGGTGACGAACCGGGAGGGCTGGTCGCCGTCCTCGTGCCCGCTCTGGGTGGCGGTGACGACGAGGTGCTCACGGGCCCGGCTGCAGGCGACGTAGAACAGCCGCCGCTCCTCGGCGAGGCGGGCGCGGGCGCTCGGCGGCTCGACCAAGCCCTCGGCCCCCAGGCGCTCGGACTGCAGGAAGCTGCCGCGGAAGCGCAGGTCGGGCCAGACGCCGTCCTGGACGCCGGCGACGACGACGTACGCCCACTCCAGGCCCTTGGACCGGTGGGCGGTCATGAGCCGCACGGCGCCGGAGTCGCGGCCCGGACGCGCGCCGGCACCGGCCGGGATCTGCTGGTCCTTGATGCGGCTGACGATCTCGCCGAGCGAGTCCTTGGCGAACTCCTCCTGGGCCAGCGCGGCCTCGTCGAACAGCGCCACCAGCGCGTCGAGGTCGCGGTGGGCCCGGGCGGCGCCCTCGCCCGCACCCTCGGCCTCCTCGCGCAGCCGACGCGGCCAGTCGGTGCCGTCCCACAGCGTCCAGAGCACCTGCTCGGCG
>NZ_JBNFNZ010000796.1:0-581 GCF_057364525.1 Aeromicrobium sp. PFPM2_SD2 | reverse complement strand
GGGCGACGCCGAGGCCGTCGCCGCGCGCCGCGCCGAGATCGTCGCCGCGCTCGACGGCACCGCCAAGCCGTACTTCGGCGACGTCGCGGACATGACCTACGCCGCCTGGCTGGGTCGCTACCTCGAGCTCGGCGGCGACGCGGCCGGCGACTGGCTGGACGTCAGCCTGCGCGACCGCTTCCACGCCATGCTGCAGCGCGCCGAGGCCCGTCTGCACGAGGCCGACCACGGCCAGGTGCCGACGCTGTTCGCCACCGCCGACGAGGTCCAGGACGGCCGCGCCGCCCTCGCGACGCTCGTCGCCGCCTACCCCGAGGCCGGTGAGGTCGTGCTGCACCCCGCCGACGTGCCGTTCTTCGTCGAGGTCTGCCGGCGTCCGGGCAAGCCGGTGCCGTTCGTGCCCGTGCTCGACGCCGACGTGCGTCGCTGGTGGCGCTCGGACTCGCTGTGGCAGGCGCACGACCCGCGCTTCAGCGCCGACCAGGTCTGCATCATCCCCGGCCCGGTCGCCGTCGCGGGCATCACCCGCGTCGACGAGCCCGTGGCCGAGCTGCTCGGCCGCTTCGAGGCCGCGACCGTCG
>NZ_JBNFNZ010000795.1:0-583 GCF_057364525.1 Aeromicrobium sp. PFPM2_SD2 | reverse complement strand
CGAGCAGCCGGGCGAGCGTCGACTTGCCCGAGCCGCTCGGGCCGACGAGAGCCGTGACCTCGCCCGGCCTCACCGTCAGGTCGACCTCGGCCAGGGCCCGCGTCTCCTGCGTTCCGCGCAGCGTCCGCGAGCGCAGCACGACGTCCACGCCCTCCAGGACGTGTGCCCGCGACTCCTCCGGCCGCACGAGCGAGGCGGGGACGCTCACCGGCTCGGGGTCGGGAAGGCCCGGGAACCAGACGCCGTCGGGCGGCGGCCCGGCCAGGAAGCCGGCGACGTCGGTGTCCTGGACGACGACGGCGCCGGGGCCCAGCACGACGACCCGGTCGACGTGCGGCAGCCAGGGCTCGAGCCGGTGCTCGACGACGACGAGGGTGCGGTCGTGCACCACGGACAGCACCGCGTCGCGCACCCGAGCCGCGTGCGCGGGGTCGAGCATGGACGTGGGCTCGTCGAGCAGCAGGACGTCCGGGCGCAGCGCGACCTGGCCGGACAGCGCCAGCCGCTGCTTCTCGCCGCCGGACAGCGCGGCGGTGAGGTGCTCGCGGCCGGTCGGCAGCGCCACCGCGTCGAGCGCGGCGCG
>NZ_JBNFNZ010000794.1:0-583 GCF_057364525.1 Aeromicrobium sp. PFPM2_SD2 | reverse complement strand
GACCGAGGTGCTGCTGCGCTGGCTGGAGTCCGACGGCGTGCGGATGGTGCGCGGCACCTGGCAGTGCGCCGCCCGGGGCGCCCAGCGCCACCTCGCGACGTGGGCGCCGGACCCGTCGGCCTCGCCCGGCGGCGTCCTCGCCGCGCGGTAGCCTGACGACGTGATCACGGCCATCGTCTTCATCCACGCCGACGTCTCGCGCCTCGACGAGGTGGCCGAGCAGGTCGCCGCCGTCGAGGGGGTCAGCGAGGTCTACTCCGTCACCGGGGAGCTCGACCTCGTCGCCATGGTGCGGGTGCGCAGCCACGACGACATCGCGCGCGTCGTCACCGGCAAGGTCAACAAGGTGCCGGGCATCGTGTCGACGCAGACCCAGATCGCGTTCCGCACCTTCAGCCGCCACGACCTCGAGGACGCGTTCAGCATCGGCCTGTGAGGCCGGGGGCTACGCCTCGACGAGGGCCTGCGTCGTGCGGGCCCAGCGGTCCAGCACCGCGGCCGCGGCACCGGAGTCGACCGCCTCGGTCGCCCGCTCCAGGCCCGCGCGCAGACGCTCGGTCAGCGGTCCGGTCGTGCCCTCGTG
>NZ_JBNFNZ010000793.1:0-584 GCF_057364525.1 Aeromicrobium sp. PFPM2_SD2 | reverse complement strand
CGAGCCCGGGCCGCGGCCGTAGCATCGACGGGTGCCCTCCCCGACCGGTTCCGCCTGCTCTGGCGCGACCTGACCCCGGGTGGGGGCCGCACGGCGACGCGCACTGGGGTCGCGGCGCGGGCCGGCCTGACGTTGGCGGTCCCGCTCCTGCTGTCGTGGGCGGTGGACCGGCTCGACCTCACGCTCGCGGCGACCTTCGGCGCGTTCACGGCGTTGTACGGACGCACCCACAGCCACCGCTCGCGCACGGCCATGCAGGCCACGGCGGGGATCGTGCTCGTCCTCGCGGTCGTGCTCGGCACCGCGGTCGGCACCAGCCCGCACCGCGCCTGGCTGTCCGTGGCCGCCCTCGTCCTCACGGCTGCCGTCGTGCCCTTCGTGTCGCGCGCCTTCGCCTGGCACCCGCCGGGCGCGCTGTTCCCGATCTTCGCCGTCGGCGCCACGTCCTCGCACCCCACGACGAGCCACGACGTCGGCGTCGCGCTGCTGGTCAGTGCGCCGCCACCGTGGTGCTCGCGCTCGTCGTCGGCCGGGTCGGGCTGCTGCACGGCCCGCACCGTCCCGAGCCCTGGCTCGTGGACGTC
>NZ_JBNFNZ010000792.1:0-584 GCF_057364525.1 Aeromicrobium sp. PFPM2_SD2 | reverse complement strand
CGCCCCACGAGGACGGGGGTCGACGCCGGGATCGTGCGTCCGGTGGCGCGGTGGAGCACCGGGCGGCTCACCCCGACGGCGACCCCGGCGACCCGCGACTCGAGCCGGCTCAGCGACGCGTCCAGCTCGCCCCCGAGGCTGCGGACGATCGAGGTGCCGAGCGGACCCTTCACCGGCTGCCCGTCCAGGCCCGCGTGCACGGTGACGTGGCTGCCGCCACCGAGGGACGGACCTGCAGGGCGAGGGCGAGGACGAGTCCCATCGGGCCCTTGCCGCGCAGGTCCAGGCCGTCCGCCGCGACGCGCTCGACGGCCCAGCGGACGTCGGCCGGGATGGCCATGATCTCGGCCTGCTGGACGAAGGAGACGCCCACCTCCGCGGCCCCCGGGGCCTCGTCGCGCCAGCCCGTGTGGAGGGTGAGCCAGTCCGCGATCGAGCCCAGGTCCGACAGCACCTCCACGACCCGGTCGGGTGACGCGGCGACCGTGCGGGCCGCGGCCACGCGGTGCGCGAAGGCGGCGATCCAGGCCGGCGCCTCGCCGGCGTCCAGGGCCTGCGGCGGGGGCCGCGGGCTGCCGGCCGAG
>NZ_JBNFNZ010000791.1:0-587 GCF_057364525.1 Aeromicrobium sp. PFPM2_SD2 | reverse complement strand
CTCGGCCGGCTGCTGGTCGCGTGCTGGACCGGCCTGGCCGCGCTGGTCGGGACGATCACCCGCAGCGTCGGCCGCAGCGCCCGCGACCTGGACCCCCGAGCAGCGTCGCGACGGCATCGGCCTGGCGGTGCTCGCCCTGGCCATCGTCGTCGCCGCCTCCGTCTGGTGGCACATCCCCGGGTTCGTCGGTCGCGCCGTGCGCGGCGCGACGATGGGCAGCGTCGGCGTGCTCGCCTGGGCCGTCCCGGTCGCCCTGCTCGTCCTGGCCTGGCGCACCATGCGTCCGTCCCAGGAGGAGACCCCCGCCGGACGCACGCTGCTGGGCTGGATCTGCCTGGTCGGCGGCCTGCTCGGCCTCGTGCACCTGTCGCACGGCGTCCCGCGGCCGTCCGACCACGACGCCGACGCGATGCGCGAGGCCGGCGGCGCCATCGGCTACCTGGTGTCCGCCGTGCTCGTCGACCTGCTCAAGTCGCCGTGGGTCGTCGCCCCGATCCTCGTGCTGCTCACCGCCTTCGGCGCGCTGACCGTGCTCAACACCCCGCTGTACGCCTGTCGCCCGCCGGCGGCCGCGGTGCGCGACCGTC
>NZ_JBNFNZ010000790.1:0-590 GCF_057364525.1 Aeromicrobium sp. PFPM2_SD2 | reverse complement strand
CTTACTTAGAGTCTTTGACCTTTAGTCCTTTAGTGATAGTTTAGTCCAAACTACTTGCATATCAGTTGGTTAGCGTGTAGATGACTGAAGTCCCCTTTTGGTCGTCCAGCGCATTGTTCTTCAGCTCGGTCGCCGCCTTCAGTCGAGACTCAAGGATAGCCGCCATCTCATGTAGCGTCGCCTTGTCGCCTGTCTTGTATGCCAGCATGAAGCGGGACATTACGTTGTTAAAGTGGTCTTGCTTAGCGCGTTGTGATTTAGTCATTACAGTTTACTCCCTAAGGTTGCGATGTCCCAGACGTTTGCGAGGTTGTGCACGAATCGTCCGTTCGGTTGTCTTACAGTCCAGCGCCCTAGTGGTAAATACTGGAAGCGGTAGACTTTACGTGCCTGAGTCCAAGACACTGGGTCTGTGATTATCAGTCGCCCGTTGATATCCACCATCACGTTAGCGCGGTGTGTGTCGAATGATGCCAGCCCGTAGAAGAACCTGTTAATCTTCTTAGCAGTCTGCGCAAGGTCCTTGATATACTGGGCCTCGACGTGTGCAAACTCAGCCCGTGCGTCTTGGTCCAGCCACCAGCTCAGGG
>NZ_JBNFNZ010000789.1:0-593 GCF_057364525.1 Aeromicrobium sp. PFPM2_SD2 | reverse complement strand
GCGCGCGCCACGCCGCGACCAGGACGCCATGGAGGCGGTCTGGGCCGGTGACGACACCCGCGACCAGCTGCTCAGCGTGCTCGGCTACGTCTCCATCGGCTCGGCCGCGGCGGTGCTGGCCGGGTGCGTCCTCGTCGCGCTCGGCCGGCGCAACGTCCGGCTGGCGATCGCCGCCGTCGTGCTCGTGGCCGGCGCCAACCTGTCGACCCAGCTGCTCAAGCACGTCCTGCTCGAGCGGCCCGACCACGGGCTGGGCGTCCACAACTCGCTGCCGAGCGGGCACGCCACCGTCGTGCTCAGCGTCCTGGTCGCCGCCCTGCTCGTCGCTCCCGGCACCGTGCGTCCGCTGATCGGCCTGGGCGGAGGGCTGCTCGCGACGTTCGTGGCCACCTCGATGGTGTCGCCGGGTGGCACCGGCCCTCGGACCTGCTCGTCGCGGCGTGCGTGTGCCTGGCCTGGCTGGGCCTGGTCTGCCTGGGACTGGCCACCCGGTGGCGTCCCGCGGTCGCGACGCTCGCCCTGGCGCTGGTCGGCTCCGCCGTGGCCTGCGCCGCCGTGGTCGCGGTCGGCGTGCGGCCGACCGGGGAGTGGTC
>NZ_JBNFNZ010000788.1:0-599 GCF_057364525.1 Aeromicrobium sp. PFPM2_SD2 | reverse complement strand
CGCACCGCCTCGGGACACGCCCGCCGTCGACCTCGCCGCCGGCGTCGCGGCCCAGCTGGCGGCCGCCGACGTGCTCGTCGAGTCCTTCGCCGGCTGCACGATCGAGGACGACACCTTCTTCTCCCACCGCCGTCAGGACGGCACGGCCGGACGCTTCGGCATGGTGGTGGTCAACCGTGGATAGGCGCGCCGAGCTCGAGCACAACCTGGCCGCGGTCGAGCGGCGCATCGCCGCCGCGTGCGCCGACGCCGGACGTCCGCGCGGCGACGTGCACCTCGTCGTCGTCACCAAGACCTATCCCGCGTCCGACGTCGACCTGCTGGCCGGGCTCGGCGTCACCGACGTGGGGGAGAACCGCCACCCCGAGGCCCGCGACAAGCGCGAGCAGGCCGCGGCCTCGCTGCGCTGGCACTTCGTCGGAGGCCTGCAGTCGAACAAGGCGGCGGCGGTGGCGCGCTACGCCGACGTGGTGCAGAGCGTCGACCGGGCCAAGCTCGTCGGCGCCCTGTCGCGCGGCGCGACCGACGCGGGGCGCGAGGTGACCTGCCTGGTGCAGGTCGACCTGGACGACCCCGACGCGCACGCCGGACGTCCGGAG
>NZ_JBNFNZ010000787.1:0-602 GCF_057364525.1 Aeromicrobium sp. PFPM2_SD2 | reverse complement strand
CCGGCAGCGACGCCAACGACTCGGCCGTCCTGCAGGCGCTGCGCGCCGAGGCGTCACGGGCCACTTCGGGCACGACGCCGCCCACGTCGGCGACGTCGACGTGGTGATCGCCTCGACCGCCGTCCGCGAGGACAACCCCGAGGTCGTGGCGACGCTCGAGCGCGGCATCACGCTCTGGCCGCGCTCGGCCGGCATGCAGTCGGTGCTCGCCGGCCATCGCGTCGTCGCGGTCGCCGGCACGCACGGCAAGACCACCACCACCGCGATGCTCGCCGTGGCGCTCACCGAGGCCGAGCTCGACCCGTCGTACGCGATCGGCGCCGAGGTGCCGGCCCTGGGCACGAACGCCCACCGGGGCGGCGAGCTGTTCGTGGCCGAGGCCGACGAGAGCGACGGCGCCTTCCTGGTCTACACGCCGGCCGTCGGCGTGGTCACCAACGTCGACGCCGACCACCTGGACACCTGGGGCACGGTCGAGGCGTACGAGGCCGCCTTCGAGCAGTTCGTCGGCCACCTCGGCGAGGCCGCCGTGCTCTGCGCCGACGACCCCGTCGCCGCCGCCCCTCGCCGGACCCGCCCCGTGAGCGCGGGGGCTTGCGCGT
>NZ_JBNFNZ010000786.1:0-603 GCF_057364525.1 Aeromicrobium sp. PFPM2_SD2 | reverse complement strand
CCTCGTGCCGCCCGACGGCCCCGCCTCGTCCCCTCCGAGCCCCCCGCCGCCGGTCGTGGTCCCGCTCGAGCAGGCCCTGGTCCTCGCCGTCGGCGCTGCGGGGGACCGGCGAGCGACGCGCTTGTCGACGCCGTCGAGGCCGACCGCGGCTGGGCCGAGCTCCCCGAGCTGCCGCGGGCGCTGGCCGACGCGTCCGCGCGCACGTGACGATCAGCGTGGCGGTCGCCGGACGTCCGGGCGCGGTGGTCCGGCGATGGCTGCAGACGTCCACCGGGTGGGTCCAGCTGGCGCTCGACGGGGACCGCGTCGTGCACACGGCGAGCAGCCGCGACGGTCTGGCCGCGGAGCTCCTCTACACGCTGACCGGCGCCTTCGAGGCGGCCCTCACCGGGGAGGACGGGCGATGAGCGACCTGGAGGTCAGCGGCGGTGCCGGCGGCATCACCGCGCGCTACGACGACCTGCTCGCCTACGCCGACGTCCTCGACGGCGCGGGCGACGGGCTGCGCGACGTGGGCGGACGGCTGACGGCGATCACCGCCTCGGGCGACCTGGCCCAGGCCGTGGTGCTGTGCCCGGTGGAGGTCGCCGAGGCCGAGGCCGC
>NZ_JBNFNZ010000785.1:0-603 GCF_057364525.1 Aeromicrobium sp. PFPM2_SD2 | reverse complement strand
CGCGCGACATGCTCGCCGGCTCCTGACCTCCCGCCCTCGCTGGGCGTGACGTTGTGCACGCCCCGCGCGGCGTGTCGCGGGCGCAACGTCACTCCCAGCGAGGCGGGGCGGTTCCCTAGGATGGGACCCATGAGCTTTTCGCGTCCCGGAGCCATCGACCTGTCGGCCCTGAAGCAGTCCGCCCCGGCGCCCGCCGCGTCCGGCGGGGCCCCCGCCCCCGACGGCGCGAGCTTCGTCGTCGACGTCACCGAGCAGGACTTCCAGCAGGTGGCGCTCGAGGCGTCGCTGCGCCACGTCGTCGTGCTGAGCCTGTGGTCGCCGCGCTCGCCGCAGAGCGGCGAGTTCAACGCCCTGCTGGCCCGGGTCGCCAACTCCTTCGGCGGCCAGCTGCTGCTCGCCCAGGTCGACGTCGACACGAGCCCGGCCATCGCCCAGGCCGTCGGTGCCCAGGGCGTCCCGTTCGTGCTCGGACTCGTCGGCGGGCAGCCGGTGCCGCTGTTCCAGGGCACGGCCGCCGAGGACGAGGTCCGCCGCCTGTTCGAGGAGCTCGTCCGCGTCGCCGTCCAGAACGGCGTGACCGGGCGCGCCGCCCCCGCAGGCCGC
>NZ_JBNFNZ010000784.1:0-604 GCF_057364525.1 Aeromicrobium sp. PFPM2_SD2 | reverse complement strand
GGCGAGCGTGACGGCGGCGCGGTTCGCGACGGTGACCCGCGCGACGTCCGAGGTGCCGGTGTTGCCGGCGCGTCGGTGGCCAGAGCACGCACCTCGGAGGTGCCGTCGGCGCCGGTGGTGGTGTCGTAGGAGCAGGTCGCGCTGCCGCCGGTGCGGGTGCAGACCGTGGTCCAGTCGCCGCCGGGCGGGGGCGCACCTGCACCTGCACGGACGCGACGCCCGACTCGGCGTCCGTCGCCGTGGCCGTGACCGTGACCGTGCCGGTGGCGGTGGCCGGGGCGCTCACCGTGACGGTCGGGCGGGTCCAGTCCGAGGAGGCGGCGACGGTGGCGGTGCTGGCGCTCTGCGAGGTGTAGGCGGCCGAGGAGAACTGGGCCGTGCCGAGGGCGAGCACGCCGCTCACGGCGGCGAGGGCGACCAGGACTCGGCGGCTCATCGGTGCTCCTTCGGGGGTTCTGCTGGGGACGTCGTCCACGCTACGGAGCGTCGATCCACGCGTTCTCCACGCGCGCTCCCCGCCCGCTCCACGGTCGGGAGCGGAGGCCGGGCGTCAGGCCCGGACGGGCGCGGCCTCGGCGACCGGGGGGCTTGCGGCCCCGGCTCG
>NZ_JBNFNZ010000783.1:0-609 GCF_057364525.1 Aeromicrobium sp. PFPM2_SD2 | reverse complement strand
GGACTCGGCCGGCGGCTTTGACCCACAGGAAGGCGTCGACGAGCTCGCGCGGCTCGGACGCGGGCCGCTCCCCCAGCGCCGCCCCCTCGGGGTTGCACCACCCGTCGCGCGGCCCGGCGCCGTTGCGGCCGGTGTCGACGACGAACGGCTTCCAGCCCACGGTGGGGCTGATCGCGCGCCCGTAGTCGACCTCGTCGTCGGTGCGGCCGAAGCCGGACACGTTGACCGAGAAGCCGCGTGCGGCAGCGATCCCGGCGTCGGCGAGGCGCTCGGCCATCACGTCGGGCTCGACCCAGTCGCTGTGGCCGGCGTCGAGGTAGACGGCCGTCCTGGGGACCCCCGACAGCCGCTCGGTCGCCGACCGGAGCAGCGCGAGCCGCTCGCGCTGGCGCGGTGCCGGGAGGTGACCCAGGAAGGCGAGGGCGTCGGGCTCGAGCACGACCGCGACACCCGGCCCCTCATCGGGCCGGCCGTCGCGCAGGCCCTGGGCGACGGCGTCGACCCAGGCCTCGTACTGGTCGCCGGACCCGGCCCCGCCCCCGGACTCGCCGCCGCAGTCGCGCACGACGCCGTAGACGACCAGCGTGCCACGCCGTCGTCGGCGCGGCG
>NZ_JBNFNZ010000782.1:0-610 GCF_057364525.1 Aeromicrobium sp. PFPM2_SD2 | reverse complement strand
GGCTTGCGGGCCGGGGGCTTCCTGCTCGCGGGACGCTTGCGGGCCTGGCTGCCGGACGGCCGCTTGCGCGGCGGGGAAGACGTACGGGTCGCCATGGGCGCAAGCCTAAAGCAAGAGTCGAGACTTGGGCGGATCCCACGCCGTCCCGGCCTGCGATTCCGGTCGGACGGCCGAGGACGGACGGCTCAGGCGCCGGGGTCGCTGGCCACGGGCGTCCGGCCGAGCGCCTGCGCGTACCGGGCGAGCACGAGGCCCGAGAGCCGGTGGTCCGGCGGTCCCCCGTCCAGGAACGGCGCGGTGACCAGGTCGGCGCCGCTCGCGCGCAGCGCCGTCAGCTGGCGCCCGCCGCTGAGCAGGTAGGCGGACACGACGACCCGGCGGCCGTAGGCCCGGGCGATGTCGACCGCGTCGGCCAGGGACGTGTCGGACCCGGTCAGGGAGCCGAGGTGCACCGCCCGCCCCACACGGCGCTCAGCAGCCGGGCCGCCTTGGCGAACGCGGCCAGCTCGTGCTCGTCGCTGGACCCGGGGACGCCCATGACGATGGTGTCGCCCTGCCGCGCTCCCGCGGCGATCAGCCGCTCGGCGGCCAGCTCGGCCAGCGCCCAGTC
>NZ_JBNFNZ010000781.1:0-612 GCF_057364525.1 Aeromicrobium sp. PFPM2_SD2 | reverse complement strand
GCCCGCATCGGCTCGCGCTCGAGCTCGGCGAGCTCGCTGCGAGCGCTGCGGCGTGCCGCAGCCGCGGGGCCACCAGCCCTGACCGGCGTGCTGCTCGTGCTCATGGCCGTCCTGGCGTTTCTTCCTGGACGCTCCGCCTGGCCTGGGCCTGGCTGCTGCTCCCGGCGCTCGGCGCGGCCGCCTACGCCGTCGCCGCCTGGCTGCTCGGCCTCGGACGCACCGAGGAGCCGGCGTGACGGAGGTGCTCTGGCGTCCCTCGGGCCGCCGCACGCGGCTGGACGACTTCCGCGACGAGCTCGCCTGCGAGGGCTACCGCTTCGACGACTACGAGAGCCTGTGGCGTTGGTCGGTGGAGGACCTCGACGCGTTCTGGCGCGCAGTCTGGCGCTTTGTCGACATTCCCTCGGACGGGTCGCCGTCCATCGCCCTGGCCGACGACGCCATGCCGGGCGCCCGCTGGTTCCCCGACGTCCGGCTGAGCTACGCCGAGGCCATGCTCCGCCTGCCGGCCGGCCGACGACGACGTCGTGGTGGTCGGACGCTCGCAGAGCCGCGACGACGTCCGGCTGACCGCGGCCCAGCTGCGCGACCGGGTGGCCCGTGCCCGCGCGG
>NZ_JBNFNZ010000780.1:0-613 GCF_057364525.1 Aeromicrobium sp. PFPM2_SD2 | reverse complement strand
CGACGCTCCGACCACACCCCGCTGCCGGTGTCGCCCGGCGGCCTGGTGCTGCTTCGCTGCCTGGCCGCCGACCCCGGACGGGTCCGCAGCCGCGACGAGCTGCTGGACGTCCTGCCCGGCGACAGCCGCGACCCGCACACGGTCGAGGTGGCCGTGGCCCGGCTGCGCGAGGCGGTCGGCCGCGACGTGGTCCGCACCGTCGTCAAGCGAGGCTACCGGCTCGAGGTCGCCGGCCCCTGACCTCACAGTCGCCCGGCGGGCACCGAGAGGCCGCCGTCACGCAGGGTTCGCACGCCGCAGACCGACGCGAAACACCGTCTTCCTAGCGTGGTCGGCGACGCAGGAGGTACCCGTGCACCAGATCGTCGTCGCCAGCCACGGCACCCGCGACCCCCGCGGACGCCGTGCCGTCGCGTCTCTCGCCGACGCGCTGCGCCGCGTGGTCGGACCGCTCGAGGAGTCGTTCGTGGACGTCCAGGAACCGAGCCTGGGCGCCGTGCTGGACGCCGGCAACGGTCGCTGGGCGACGCGCCGGGTCGTCCCGCTGCTGCTGTCGGCCGGGTTCCACACCCGGGTGACGTCGCCGGGCCGCCGCCGTCCGGGGTCGGACCGT
>NZ_JBNFNZ010000779.1:0-616 GCF_057364525.1 Aeromicrobium sp. PFPM2_SD2 | reverse complement strand
GGTGGCGGCGGACGGGGGAGACCGGGCCGGGCGGCGCCGTCGAGCCGTGGACGGCGTCGGCGAACGACTGGGCCAGGTGCGGGTGCCGGCCCAGTGCACGTGCAGGTAGGACGCGCTGAGGGTCGGTCCGGCGAAGCCGACGTCGCCGGCGTCCAGCGACCAGGCCGGGCGGTCGCCGTGGACCGGCGTGACCGTCGTGCGGTGGAACTCGTGGGCGGTCGCGGCGGTGCCGGCCGGACCGAGCAGCTGGTCGGTGGCCAGGCGCGGTGCCCGGTACGACAGCGTCAGGCGCGGCGTCATGACGGCGTCCGCATCGAGCGCGCCGATCATCGGGTGCCCGTCGACCGAGCGGCACAGGTAGAGCAGGCCGGCGCACTCGGCGACGGTCGGGACGCCGTCGAGCACGGCCTGGCGCAGGTCGGCGCGCAGGCTCGTGTTGGCGCTCAGCGCCGCGGCGTGCACCTCGGGGAAGCCGCGCCCAGGTACAGGCCGCGGTGCCGGCGGGCAGGTGCCGGTCGCGGGCCGGGTCGAACGGCACGACGGTGCACCCGGCGGCCTCGAGCAGCTCGGTGGTCTCGGCGTAGCGGAAGGTGAACGCCCGCCCGGCGGCCACGGC
>NZ_JBNFNZ010000778.1:0-616 GCF_057364525.1 Aeromicrobium sp. PFPM2_SD2 | reverse complement strand
CACGACGCGGCGGGCGCGGTCGCCAGCAGGTCGCCGGCCTCGGCCCACCGGGCCCGCGGCCTGGAGGGTCTCGACGTCGGCGAAGTCGAGCGAGTCGAGCACGACCCGGGCCGAGTGCACCCCGCCGAGCCGTTCACGGGCCAGCTCGTTGGCGATCCGGTAGTACTCGGCCGTCGACTCCCAGCTCATGCCGCCCAGCATCCCGATGGTGCGCATCCGTCCGTCCTCCGTCGTCGTGTCGTGGTCGCGCTCCATCGTCACGGCGGCCCTCACTGCGGCACAATGAGGGAGTTCTTTGCCGAGGCCCTAGTGGCACTTCGGTGTGGAGAGGCTGAGCCGATGCCCCAGGGCCCCGACGTCCCCGTCGACGCGCTCGCGTCGGCCCCCGACCGCGCGATCGACCCGCGCTCCCTGCTGGTGTTCGGCGAGGTCGGTCGCGCCGGGTCGCTCACCGGGGCCGCGAAGGCGCTCGGCTGGGACGCAGGCGGCGGTGAGCCAGCACGTCGCGTCGCTCGAGCGCACGCTGGGCGTGCCGCTGGCCGTCCGTCAGGGCCGGGGCATCGAGATCACCGAGGCCGGACGCGCGCTGCTGCGTCACGCGGACGCCGTCGCCGCT
>NZ_JBNFNZ010000777.1:0-618 GCF_057364525.1 Aeromicrobium sp. PFPM2_SD2 | reverse complement strand
TCCGCGCCGGTGCCGCCCCGAGTGGCTCCAGGTCCGGGCGCTGGACGTCGTCTACGGCATCCTGCGCGACGAGGGCCGCACCCGCTCGCCGCTGGCCGGCCACGACCCGGCCGTCGCCACCGAGCTGCTGGCCCTGGTCGACCGGGTGCTCGGGCTGGTCGACGACGAGGTGCTCGAGGGCACGCGCCCGCCCGGCTACAAGGGCTGGATGCGCGACCTGCTGCTGCTGCGCGCCTCGTCGGGCGGGTGGCTGCGGCCGCAGGTCACCGCCGTGGACGACCACCGCGACCTGGTCTGCCTCACGCTCGTGCACACCGGGGACGCCCCGGAGTGGGACGTGGCGGTCAAGGGCGGCCGGTCGACCCGATCCACGCCACGACCCGGACCTACTCCCTGGTGGGCCAGGTCGTCATGCACGAGCAGATCCGCTGGTACCCGGCCGGCAGCCGGCTCAAGGTGCTCGTCGACGGCCGGCCCGCCCGCATCGACCTGGACCAGCGCCAGCGCGTCGTCGACCGGGTGCGGCCCACCTTCTTCAGCGAGGTCTCGCTGCGTGGCGCCCTGGACGTCGAGGACGCGCGCCGCCGGGCCCCGCGCGCGGCTCAGCCGGCGCGAGCG
>NZ_JBNFNZ010000776.1:0-619 GCF_057364525.1 Aeromicrobium sp. PFPM2_SD2 | reverse complement strand
CGAGGATGACGTTTAGGTCGATGACCCGTAGACGACCACTTGAATGTGCTCAGGGTCTAACCTGAATTGAGTAGTCTTTGACTTAAGGTCCCAGTCACCGTCATGGAAGTCGTGGTTCTTAGACTTGACATACTTAGTGCGGATAAGACCTGAGGATGTGTTGAAGTCTACACCCTTGACCATCACCTCGCCATCAATCATCAGGCCAGAGACTTCATGTCCTGCTTGCTTCAGGAACCATCGCCAGTCTGACGCACGACAGGCCCCGATGTCTTGGCCAACTGTTGACAAGTGGTCGAGCGCTGGCAGTGGTTTGGACTCTCGGCTTAGCCACTCAGTACGCCCATCAGGAAGACCGAAGATTCAACCGACGCCGTCATACTTCACTTCAGCTTCCAGCGACCCAGCGGCTTCCAGTGCTTTCTTAACGCCGGACTCAGAGTAGTCTACAGCGCGGTGAGGGTTGGTTTTAATAGTTGTCCATTGTGTTATCTCCATGTGTCGAGTTGGTCAGCGAGACCATTAAGGAAGTCTGTTGCAGTGTTGTACAGTACGTCTTCATCGTGGTGTGCGAAGTCTCAAGCGCGAAGATGTTACCAGTCGGTCCTCGACTTGTAAG
>NZ_JBNFNZ010000775.1:0-620 GCF_057364525.1 Aeromicrobium sp. PFPM2_SD2 | reverse complement strand
GGCAGCACGCGGCCAGCCGCCCCCGCGGCCCCAGCCGTCCCACGCAGCGTCGCCGAGCGCCGAGAGGGCCGCGACGACCGCTGCGACGGCCAGGCCGATCGTGCGCACCTGCGGCTCGTTGCGGCCGAGGTTGAACCACTCCGACGCGTGGCTCTGGGCGGCGTCGTCGGAGGGCACGAGCACCCAGGCCGCGACGTAGAGGATGAGTCCCGCGCCGCCGATGATCGTCAGCACCGCGACCGCGACGCGGACGACGACCGGGTCGACGCCGAGGTGGCGCGCGACGCCGGCGCAGACGCCGGCGACCAGGCGGTCGTCGCTGCTGCGGCGCATGTCGGTGATCGTGCGCAGGCGGCCCGGGTCGAAGTCCTCGTCGGGCGCCGGCTGCTGCGGCGGGGGAGTCGTGTCGGTCATGGCTCCCATCCTGCTCGCGCCGGGCGCCGCGGACATCGGGCACGACCCTGGAACCGTCCCGGGGATGCTCGGGGACGGGCGGGGGAGCGACCCCGTGGCGCCGCGGCTCGCGCGCGTGTGATGCTCGGGGCGTGACCACGACCGAGGACGTCCCGCAGCCCTACCGGCGCGCTACCGGCCCGCGAGGGGGCGCCTGCTGGGCGGCG
>NZ_JBNFNZ010000774.1:0-620 GCF_057364525.1 Aeromicrobium sp. PFPM2_SD2 | reverse complement strand
GCCCGCGCCTTCCGTGCGTGGGGGCGCGCCAGCCCGCCCGCTACGCGCTGCTGTACGGCAGCCCGGTGCCCGGGTACGCGGCGCCGGCCGAGCGCACGAGCAGGCCGGGCACCCGGGTGATCGGCCTGCTGCTGGGCACCCTGGACGGGGCCGGGGGTCTCGGCACCGGGCCCGTCCGGGCTCGACCTGTCGACGCTGCGGGCCGAGGCCGGGGTCGGTCTCGACGACGGCGCGCTCGAGGTCGCGCTGCGGCTGTGGACGACGATCGTCGGGCTCACCAGCCTGGAGGTGTTCGGCCAGCTCGGTCCCGACCCCGTCGTCGACGTGGCCGCGCTGCTGGACGTCCAGGTCGGCGCGGCCCTGGACGTCCTCGGCCTCACGTCGTGATCGTGCGGTCGAGCCCGAGCGCGTCCAGGAACCGCTCGTCGTGGCTGACCACGACGAGCGCCCCCTCGTAGCCCGCGAGCGCCTCGACGAGCCGGTCGACGCTGCGCATGTCCAGGTCGTTGGTCGGCTCGTCCAGGCACAGGAGCTGCGGCGCCGGCTCGGCCAGCAGCAGGCAGGCGAGCGTCGCGCGCAGCCGCTCGCCACCGGACAGCGACCCCGGCGTCCTGGTCGGC
>NZ_JBNFNZ010000773.1:0-622 GCF_057364525.1 Aeromicrobium sp. PFPM2_SD2 | reverse complement strand
GGGCCCGGCGGTTGGTGGCCGAGCACGCCCACCGCGGTCCAGGGCCGCCGCAGGCGGCGAGGGCGAACGGCACGTGCAGGTTGAGGTGCTCGACCAGCTTGCCCGCGGCGTACGGCGCCAGGCCGCCGCCGATGAAGCGGACGAAGCCGTACGCGGCCGACGCGACCGGACGCTCGACCGGCGCGACGATCATGACCGCCTGGGTGGTGAGCGTGTTGTTGATGCCGATGAAGATGCCGGACACGATCACGCAGACCATCAGCACCGTGCGCTCGTCGGGGAAGGCGGCGATGACGGCCAGCACGATCGCGAAGCCGGTGAGGGCACCGTAGAGCGAGCGGGCCGTGCCGAAGCGCGACTGCAGGCGCGGGGCGCCGACGACCGAGAAGACCGCGACCAGCAGCCCCCAGCCGAAGAAGACCCAGCCGAGCTCCATCGCGCCCAGCTCCATCGGGAACGGCGCGTAGCCGAGCATGGTGAAGAAGGCCCAGTTGTAGAGCAGGGCGGCGACGCTCATGAGCATGAGGCCGCGGTGGCCCAGGGCGCGCAGCGGTGCCGACACCGAGGTCGGGCGGGCCCGGACGCGGGGGTGGCCGGCAGCAGGACCGCGGTGGCGACCAGC
>NZ_JBNFNZ010000772.1:0-624 GCF_057364525.1 Aeromicrobium sp. PFPM2_SD2 | reverse complement strand
CCGGCGGTGGTGGCGGCGACGACGCACAGCCCGACGGCGTAGGCGACGGCCGTGACCAGCTGGCGCCGCTCGTCACGACGCACCAGCTGGGCGACGAAAGGTGGCCAGGACGCCGACGGCGACGGCCGGAAGGATCCCGGTGAGCGTGCCGGACTGCCCGGCCGAGACGTCGACGCGCAGCCCCTCGGCGCCGTCGAGCAACCGAGGGCGCAGCACGAGGAGCGTCGCCACCACCGACGTGAGCAGCACGGGCACGAGGCGGGGAGCGCGGACGACGCGCCCGCGGGGCGTCCAGCGGCGACGGGGCCGCGGCGAGACGATCTGGGACACCAGCACCGGCAGCGCGACGAGGTCGGGGTCGACCCGCGCGGCGAGCGCCGCCGCGACCGTCAGGACGACGACGAGCACGGCGAGCAGCAGACGGGTCACGGACGCATGATCTCAGTCGCGCACCGGGCGCCGGGGACGAACCCGGTCATCCGCCGGCGAAAGGGCGGCAGCAGCTCCACCGTCGCGCCCGCCGGGCAGGTCGACCGAGCCCGGCTCGCGGGCGTTCACGGGGGGTGTCGCCGACGAGCACGAGCACCATCGCGACGACGTCGGCGAACCGGTCGCGGTCGGCGT
>NZ_JBNFNZ010000771.1:0-626 GCF_057364525.1 Aeromicrobium sp. PFPM2_SD2 | reverse complement strand
GCCCCCCGGCGCCGACCGGCACGGGCGCCACCGTCCCGCCGGCGTCGGCCAGCACCGACGGCCCAGAACCGGCAACGGCGCGCTGGACGACGCGCTCACCAGCGAGCTGAAGATCAACGAGAAGTAGTCGCTCGACGACGCTCGACCGAGGACCCCGTGGCACCGGCCACGGGGTCCTCGGCATGCTGGGGGCGTGGACGACGCCCTGACGATCTGGCCGCTGCGCGGCATCCCCGAGGTCTCCCCCGGTGACGACCTGGCCGCGCTCGTGGCCGAGGCGGCCGGCGCGACGCTGCGCGACGGCGACGTCGTGGCCGTCTCCAGCAAGGTCGTCTCCAAGGCCGAGGGACGGGTCGTCGCGGCCGACGACCGCGAGGACGCCATCACGGCCGAGACCGTCCGTGTGGTCGCGCGGCGCGAGCACCCCGGCGGCGTGACCCGCATCGTGCAGAATCGCCAGGGGTTCGTCATGGCCGCCGCGGGCGTCGACGCCAGCAACACCCCCGAGGGCACCGTGCTGCTGCTGCCGCTCGACCGGACGCGTCCGCCCGCGCTGCGTGCGCGCTGCAGGAGCGGCTCGGCGTCCGCCTCGCGGTCGTCGTCACCGACACCTTCGGACGTCCGTG
>NZ_JBNFNZ010000770.1:0-632 GCF_057364525.1 Aeromicrobium sp. PFPM2_SD2 | reverse complement strand
CGTCGAAGCGCCTGACCACCGCCGGCTGCACCGTGCGGGCTGTCGACTTCGACGCCCGCGACACCGGCTCGCACGCGGACGTGGTCGCCGCGGCGGCCGAGGACGGCGACGTGGACGTGGCCGTGGTGGCGTTCGGCCTGCTCGGCGACCAGGAGGAGGCGTGGACCGACGTCGAGGCCGCCCGGGCCCTGGCCGAGGTCAACTACGTCGGTGCGGTCACCGTGGGCGTCGCGCTGGCCGACCTGGTGCGCCGCCAGGGCCACGGCGTCGTCGTCGCGCTCTCCAGCGTCGCCGGCGAGCGTCCGCGCCGCTCCAACTTCGTCTACGGCTCGACCAAGGCCGGCATGGACGCCTTCTACACCGGGCTGGGCGACGCGCTGCGTCCGCTCGGCGGCCGGGTCGTCGTCGTCCGGCCCGGCTTCGTCCGCTCCAAGATGACCGAGGGCCTCGAGGCCGCTCCCCTGGCGACCACGCCCCAGGCCGTCGCCGCGGCCGTCGTCAAGGCGGTCACGAACGGCACCGAGCAGGTCTGGGTGCCCGGCGCCATGCGCGGCGTCATGAGCGGGCTGCGTCACCTGCCGCGCGCCGTGTTCCGCCGCCTGCCCGTCTGAGCGTCGGGCCGGCCAGCGCCA
>NZ_JBNFNZ010000769.1:0-633 GCF_057364525.1 Aeromicrobium sp. PFPM2_SD2 | reverse complement strand
GATCGGCTGCGGCCCACCCGCTGCTCGAGCAGGGTCAGCACCGAGCGTCCCTCGCCGCACGACCGGTGCGGACGCAGGCCTCCACGTAGTCGGCGCCGTGGCGCAGCAGCGCGGGGTCGCGGAAGGCCAGGCCCTCGGCGTGCGCCCGGCGCAGCACCTCCAGCGCCGCGTCCCAGTCCTCGCCCAGGACGTGCGTGGTTCCCAGCAGCGACAGCAGCCGCGCGTGGACCGAGGGGGCCGAGTGCCGCTGGGCCTGGCTGAGCCCGACCTCGATGAGCTCGCGCGAGCGCTCGAGCTCGCCGTTGGACCAGGCGCACCAGGCGCCGATGTAGGCGGCCTCGCTCGGCCCGTGGAACGTCCAGGGCCGGTTCTCCTCCCAGCGTCGATGGCGGCCCGACCGCGCCGCAGGTGCCCGGCGCGGGTCTCGTTGAGCACCTGGCCGTAACGAGCGAGCTGGCTCCAGACGGCGTTGGCCGACTGGCGCCGGGTCAGCACGACGGTGAACAGCCGCCGGGCGAGCGTGTGCTGCTGGCGCAGGGTCGCCGCGCGGCCGGCCAGCACGAGGTGCGCGGTCGGCATGGTGCGCGGGTCCTGCTCCGGCGGGACGTGCGCCGGGTCGGGGTCCTTGCCCTC
>NZ_JBNFNZ010000768.1:0-634 GCF_057364525.1 Aeromicrobium sp. PFPM2_SD2 | reverse complement strand
ACCTCGTCGCCGTCAGCGGTGCGTCCCCGGCCTCCCGGCTGCGCATCGACACGCTGCTGCCCGGCGTCCGGGTCGCCACGCCGGACGCGGTCGTCGCCGCCGACGTGGTCGTCCTCGCCGTCCCCGACGACCAGCTGGTGGCGCTCGCCGAGCGCCTCACCGTCCGTCCGGGCCAGGTCGTGCTGCACACCAGCGGCCGTCACGGGCTGGAGGCGCTGGCGTCGCTCGCCCGCCAGGGGGCGCGCACCATCGCGTTCCACCCCGCCATGACGTTCACCGGCACCGAGCTCGACCTCGACCGCACGTGCGTCTTCGGCCTGACCGCCGGCCCGGACGAGCGCGCGCTCGCCGAGCGCCTCGTCGCCGACCTGGACGGCACGCCGGTGTGGGTCGCCGAGGACGATCGCGCGACCTACCACGCCGCGCTGGCCCACGGCTCGAACCACCTCGTCACCGTCGTCAACCAGGCGATGGAGCTGCTGCGCTCGGTCGCCGGCCCCGACGCCGACGTGTCCGCGATCCTGCGCCCGCTGCTGACGGCCTCGCTCGACAACGCGCTCGCGTTCGGCGACGCCGCCCTCACCGGGCCGGTCGCCCGTGGCGACGTCAGCACCGTCCGGGCGCACCTCGACGC
>NZ_JBNFNZ010000767.1:0-639 GCF_057364525.1 Aeromicrobium sp. PFPM2_SD2 | reverse complement strand
CGCGGGCGCGGCAGCGGGCGCGGCCGAGACCTGCACCGGCGGCGGGGGCCACAGCGTGTCGCCCTCGTGCACGACCGTGATCGAGCGCTGCACGACGTCCTCGAGGTCGAGCACGAGGCGGCCGTCCTTCTCGGGCGTGAGCAGCTTGAGCAGGTTCACCAGGTTCGTGCCGTACAGCTGCGAGGCCTGCGCGGGCAGGCGACCGGCCAGGTCGGTGTAGCCCAGGATGGTCACGCCGTTCGGGGTGACCACCTTCTCGCCGGGGACGCTGCCCTCGACGTTGCCGCCCTGGGCGGCGGCCATGTCGACGACGACGCTGCCGGGCTTCATGCTGGCCACGTCGGCGGCGGTCAGCAGGCGCGGCGCGGGGCGTCCGGGGATCAGCGCCGTCGTGATGACGATGTCGACCTCCTTCGCCTGCTCGGAGTAGATCTCCGCGGCGCGCCGGTCGTAGGCCTCGCTCGTGGCCTTGGCGTAGCCGTCGCTGCTCTCCATCTGCTCCTCGACCTCCACGGCGAGGTACTCGCCGCCGATCGAGCGCACCTGGTCGGCGACCTCCGGACGCGGGTCGGTGGCCCCGCACCACGGCGCCGAGGCTGCTGGCGGCGCCGATCGCGGGCCAAACCCCGGCGACGCCGG
>NZ_JBNFNZ010000766.1:0-640 GCF_057364525.1 Aeromicrobium sp. PFPM2_SD2 | reverse complement strand
ACGACCTGCTGCACCAGTCCTTCCGCGCCCCGGCCATGCCCGGCTCGCACAAGGTGCTGCGCGCCCTGGCGCGTGGAGGGCGTCCCGGCCGTCATCTCGCCGGCGCGGACCGACCGTCCTGGCCTTCGGCCGCGGGGTCGACGACGTCGCCCCCGCGGACTGGACGGTGCACGAGGTGGAGGTCGCCGCCCGGGGCGTCCACCGCGTCGACACGCCGACCGGGTGAGGGGTTCGGAACAAACCCGACACCGGTGGTGCTATGGTCGAGGTAGTCGGAGTTCGAGAAACCTTCTCCCCGACGGAGCAGTTCCCCCAGGCGCCTGAGCTCTCGTTTCGAGCCGGGCATACCTTCACATCCCCGGTCTACCGGGCGGAGGCCGTCGCGCCTCCCGAAAAGGAATCCACGTGACTGACACGATCGACACCACTTCCGAGGCTGCCGCCACCGACGCTCCCGCGGCCGACAAGCCTCGTCGCGCCACCGGCGGTCTCGCCGGCAAGAAGATCGCCGAGCTGCAGGAGATCGCCTCCGGCCTCGGCGTCAACGGCGCCGGACTGCGCAAGAGCGCGCTCATCGACGCCATCAAGGCCGCCCAGGGCGGCGCCCCGCCGCCGGCCAAGGCCGCAGAACGCCGCCGCG
>NZ_JBNFNZ010000765.1:0-642 GCF_057364525.1 Aeromicrobium sp. PFPM2_SD2 | reverse complement strand
GTCCTGCAGCCGCGTCCGGCGGTGCCCGTGGCCGCCCCCTCCCGTGGCACCCGACGGCGTCTGGCGGGCGTCGTCGCGACCGCGGTGACCGTGTCCGGTGGCGCCGGCCTCGTGGCGTCCAGCGCCTCCGCCCTCCCCGGCGAGGTGCTGTACCCGGTCAAGCGCGGCACCGAGCAGGTCCAGAAGTCGCTGCGGCTGTCCGACAGCGCCCGCGGGGCCTTCGAGCTCCAGCAGGCCACCCGGCGTCTGGCCGAGGTGCAGGCCCTCGCCGAGCGCGACGGCAGCCAGGAGCAGGTCGACGAGGCCCTCGTCGACTTCGAGAAGGTCGCCCGCTCGGGCACCGACCGGCTCATGGACGCCTACCGCGACGACCACGACAAGGCGACGCTGCAGCAGGTCGACCGGTTCGTCGCCCAGGCGGCGCCCACGATCGAGGACCTCGCCGACGGCGCGCCCGGCACCGAGGACGAGGTCGTCACCCGGGTCCAGCGGCTGGTCGACGAGCTGACCGGCACGGTCGACCGCACCTGCCCCACCTGCCTGTCGCAGGAGTCGCGCCGGCTCGCCGACGAGGTGCAGCGACGCGTCGGCGGCTGGTCCGAGCCGCGCTCGGCGCGCTCCCACGAGCAGGTCGCGCCGTGC
>NZ_JBNFNZ010000764.1:0-644 GCF_057364525.1 Aeromicrobium sp. PFPM2_SD2 | reverse complement strand
GTGACCGGCGACGTCCACGGCGCCGCGGTCGAGGTCGCGCTCGCCGCCCTGCTGCTGACCGTGTCCTGAGCGTCCGTGGGGCGCGTGAGAGGCTGCCGGACGTGACCGACGACACCCCCGTCCTGACCCAACGACGCGGCCGGCTCGCGGTCGCGGAGCTGAACCGGCCCCGCGCCCTCAACGCCCTGACCCACGAGATGGTCGGCCTGCTCCAGCGGGCGCTCGACGCCTGGGCCGACGACGAGACGGTCGAGGTCGTCGCGCTCGTCGGTGCCGGCGACCGGGGACTGTGCGCCGGCGGCGACCTCGTCGCGATGCACCGCGACGCGCGCGACGGGACCCGCGGGTCGGTCGACTTCTGGCGCGACGAGTACGTCCTCGACCACACGATCGCCACGTTCCCCAAGCCGGTCGTCGCGGTGATGGACGGCGTCGTCATGGGCGGCGGCGTGGGACTGTCGGCGCACGCCCGGCACCGCGTCGTCACCGACCGCACCCGGTTCGCGATGCCCGAGACGCGCATCGGCTTCGTCCCGGACGTCGGCGGCCCGTGGCTGCTGTCGCACGCGCCCGGCGAGCTCGGCACGCACGTGGCGCTCACCGCCGCGACGCTCGACGGGGCGGACACCCTCGCGCTCGGCGCG
>NZ_JBNFNZ010000763.1:0-644 GCF_057364525.1 Aeromicrobium sp. PFPM2_SD2 | reverse complement strand
CGGTGCCCGGCCTCGCGGGCACGCCGTACTGGACGAACCGCGACGCCGTGCGCGCCGACAGCGTCCCGGCGTCCCTGGTCGTCCTGGGCGGCGGACCCATCGGCTGCGAGCTGGCCCAGGTGTTCGCCCGGTTCGGGGCGCGGGTCACGATCGTCCAGCACGGCGAGCGGCTGCTCGAGGGCGACGAGCCGGAGGCGTCGGTGGTGCTGCAGGACGTCCTGGCCGGCGAAGGCGTCCGCGTGATGACCCGGGCCGAGGCGGTCGAGGTCACCCACGCCGACGGACGCTTCTCGTTGACGCTCGAGGACGGCGAGCGCCTGGAGGCCGACCGGCTCCTGGTGGCGGCCGGACGCCGCTCGAACCTGCTGGACGTCGGCCTGGACACGGTGGGGCTGGACCCTGAGCACCTGACCGTCGACGACCGGCTGCGCGCCGCCGACGGACTCTGGGTCCTGGGCGACGTCACCGGGCACGGCGCGTACACCCACGTCTCGATGTACCAGTCGGCCGTCGCCCTGCGTGACGTGCTGGGCCAGGACGGCGCGGCGGCGACGTACGAGGCGGTGCCGCACACGACCTTCACCGACCCGGAGGTCGCCGGCGTCGGCCTGACCGAGGCGCCGCGCGCGAGGCCGGCTGCGGGT
>NZ_JBNFNZ010000762.1:0-646 GCF_057364525.1 Aeromicrobium sp. PFPM2_SD2 | reverse complement strand
GGGGCCGCCGCCCCCGCACGGCCTGCGCTACGGGCCGGACCCGTCGACGCACACCCGGTGCACCGTGCCGGGATGATCGCCAACAACGCCTGCGGCAACCGCGCGCTCGGCTACGGGCGCGCGTCCGACAACGTCGCGGGCCTGGACGTGCTGACGGCGGCGGGGGAGCGACTGGCGCTGCGCCGCGGGGAGCGCACCGCGTCGCCGACGCTCGACCGGCTCGAGCAGGTCGTGGCCGCCGGCCTCGGCACGGTCCGCACCGAGCTGGGCCGCTTCGGCCGCCAGGTCTCGGGCTACAGCCTGGAGCACCTGCTGCCCGAGCGCGGGTTCGACGTCGCGTCGTTCATGGCCGGCACCGAGGGCACGCTCGGCGTCTTCCTCGGCGCCACCATCGACCTCGTCCGCGAGCCGGCGCACCGGCACATGGTGCTGCTGGCCTACCCGACGATGGCCGAGGCCGCGGACGACGTGCCGAGCCTGCTGCCGTTCGAGCCCGTGGCCTGCGAGGGCCTCGGGGCGCGCATCGTGCAGGTCTACCGCGCGGCCAAGGGCCCCTCCGCCGTGCCCGACATGCCCGAGGGCGGCGGCTACCTCTACGTCGAGATCGCCGGTGACGACCCGGCCGAGCTGGCCGACCGGGCCGCCC
>NZ_JBNFNZ010000761.1:0-651 GCF_057364525.1 Aeromicrobium sp. PFPM2_SD2 | reverse complement strand
CACAAGCAGGAGTCCGGTATCAGCCCTAACTTTGTACACTCACAGGATGGCAGTCACCTGAGGAAGACTGTAGTCCACACCCACCGAAAGTATGGCGTGATGTCCTTCGCAGTGATTCACGACAGCTTTGGGACAATCCCGGCAGACGCTGAGTTCCTGTTCAAGGGAGTCCGTGAGACGATGGTTGATACCTACCGCGACAACGATGTTCTGCAAGACTTCTACGAGCAGTTCGAGGACCAGCTTCACGAGAGTCAACGCGACAAGTTGCCTGCGCTACCGAAGCGCGGTAAACTGAACATCGAAGACATTCTGTTTATCTGACTTTTGCATTCGCCTAAGGAGGCAACTACATGAAATTCGCACACAAGCAAACTGGCGTTAAAGGCGGTACTCAAATCGTGACCGTGACCGAACATAATGGCAAAGGTCTGGTAAAGACCACGGTAATCCCAACCGAGATGTCAAAGCAGCTTAACGTCCCATTCAAGTGGCTGGTGCAGCAGGTCGAGGAGTCACACGAACAGGCATTGACCGAGGTGGTGACGAAAATGACAGACCTACAGTTACTGGCCTTTGTGGCTGGGAGCACTAGCAGTATTCACTTTAATCCAACGCAGAATAGGTTAACTAAAACTATCACTATAGGAT
>NZ_JBNFNZ010000760.1:0-652 GCF_057364525.1 Aeromicrobium sp. PFPM2_SD2 | reverse complement strand
GCGGCTGCCGGCCGGTGCTGCCCGGGACGTGCGAGGTGCGCGACCTGCCGTCCGGCGCCCGACGGCTTCGACGCCCGCTTCTCGGCCCTGGAGCGGCGCTACGTCTACCGGATCTGCGACGCCCGGCCGGCCCGGACCCGCTGGTCCGCTCGCACGTGGTCGGCTGGCGGCGTCCGCTCGACGTGGACGCGATGGCGTCCGCCGCGGCCGAGCTGCTGGGCGAGCACGACTTCGCCGCGTTCTGCAAGCGGCGCGAGGGCGCGACGACGATCCGCACCCTGCTCGAGCTGCGACCGGTGCGCGTCGGCGACGTCGTCGAGACGACGGTGCGCGCGGACGCGTTCTGCCACTCGATGGTGCGGGCGCTCATGGGTGCGCTCGTCGTCGCCGGCGAGGGACGCCAGGAGGCCGGCTGGGCCGGCTCGGTCCTGGCCGCCCGCGAGCGCGACCCGCGCGTGCGGGTCATGCCTGCACACGGGCTGACGCTCGAGGAGGTCGTCTACCCGCCGGACGACGCCCTGGCCGAGCGGCGCGGCAGTCGCGCCGGCGGCGCGACGAGGACGGTGACTGACGTGCTGAGCCTCGTCGACCTGCCGTCGGCGCACCTGCGGGCCCTCGCCGCGGGCGACGTCGCGGAGGCGTCCGCGGTGGG
>NZ_JBNFNZ010000759.1:0-656 GCF_057364525.1 Aeromicrobium sp. PFPM2_SD2 | reverse complement strand
CCCTCCCCGCTCCCGGTGAGCAGGGCGAGGGTCGCGGCCTCGCCGTCGTCGCGACCGGCGGCTACGGACGGCGCGAGCTGTCCGGCCGCAACGACCTCGACCTGCTCGTCCTGCACGACGACTCCTGGACGCCCGACGACGTCGCGGCGCTCATGGAGGGGCTCACCGGACCGCTGTGGGACGCCGGGTGGAAGCCCGACGCCTCCGTGCGCACGCCGGCCGAGACCCGCGAGCTGGCCGCCGCCGACTTCCGGGTGGCGTTCTCGCTCATGGACGCGCGCCCGGTCGCCGGCGACGCCGCGCCTCGTGGTCGAGGCCCGGTCGGCCGTCATGACCGACTGGCGGCGCACCGCGCGCACCCGGCTGCAGGACGTCCGCGACGACCGCGACCGGCGGGTGGAGCGCTCCGGCTGGGTGGCGCACAGCGCGATCCCCGACCTCAAGGCGTCCGCCGGGGGACTGCGCGACGCCGTCCTGCTGCGCGCCGTGGTCGCCTCCTGGCTGGTGGACGTCCCGCTGGCCGAGGTCGAGCGGCTGGCCCGCGATCTGCTGGACGTCCGCGACGCCCTGCACGACGTCACCGGCCGGCACACCGAGCGGCTGCTGCCCGAGCTTGTGCCGGACGTCGCCCGGCTGCTCGACCGGGAGCCGGCCGA
>NZ_JBNFNZ010000758.1:0-659 GCF_057364525.1 Aeromicrobium sp. PFPM2_SD2 | reverse complement strand
CACTAAAGTCCTCAACGGTACGACAAACTACCTGTTAGATGCTGGACGTCAGGGCTTCCTGTCTGACATCGTGGAGCATAGTCTGACTGGCAGTAAGCGTAGGTTCGATGACCGCTGGCTGAAGACCGCTGGTATCTCAGACGATCAGTGGAAAGGAATTAAGTCCCTCATCCGTGAGTCAGTGACTCGTGTCCAGACGGGAAGTACACCATCAAGGATAAGAAGGCGTTCAGTCAGGACCCAAGGGCTATGGACCTCTGGCGTATGGGTGATACCATCGCTGACGAGACCCTGCTCCGTCCGCACAAGCTTAGCAACATGGATGCCAAGGCGTATGGACCGCTGGCGAAGACTGTCTTGCAGTTTAAGAACTTCGTTATCAAGTCCATCAACGGCCGAACCATGCGTACCTTCTACAATGCCACCAAGAACAACCGAGCGATGGACGCTGCGCTGTCAACGGTTATGTCTATGGGTCTGGCTGGAATGTACTACATGGCTCAGGCTCACATCAAGGCTTACGCTATGCAGGATGGACGTGACCGAGAGTATCTGAAAGCAAAGCCCTTAAACCCGACAATGATTGGCTATGCGGCTCTGTCCCGCTAGCTCCCACTTAGGTGGTCCTCTTGGGGTCGCCAACATTCTGGGTGGAATCG
>NZ_JBNFNZ010000757.1:0-659 GCF_057364525.1 Aeromicrobium sp. PFPM2_SD2 | reverse complement strand
ATCGAGACGCCGAGCAGCTCGGACGCGCGGCCGACGAGCTCGTGCGCGCGGTCGAGGCCGTGCGTGGTCGCGGCGCCGGGTCGGACGTCTGAGCAGCCGTCCAGCGACGCGCGGGGGCCACCTCGGTCACCTAGCATGACGGCCATGCATGTCGGGGGAGATGCTCAGGAGGTGCGCGCGCTGGCGCGCCGGGTGCGTGGTTGGGCGGACGAGGTCGACCGCCAGGCGGCGGTGCTGCGAGCGACGGACGTCGAGTGGCGCAGCACGGCGGCGGACGACTTCGCCCGCCGGCTCGAGGAGCGCCGGGGCGACGTGCTGGCGGTCGCCGAGAAGGTCCGCACGGCGGCCGACCGCATCGACCACCTCGCCGACGTGCTGCAGGAGCGCCAGCAGCAGCTGTCCGACCTGCTCGCCGCTGCCGGACGGACCCTGGCCGACGCGGAGCAGATGGTGCGCGACGGCGTGGGCGACCTGATGAGCGAGGCGCGCAGCCTGGCGGAGGGTGCCGCGGACCTCGTCGACCAGGGCCGCGACGCCCTGGGGGCGCTCGCCCGTGGGGTGACGGGCCGATGAGCGTCGGCGTTCGCGCCCGAGCGGGGAGCCGTCCGAGCCCACCTCGACGAGCCGCAGTGGGGCGCAGACGCTGACCGCGCCGACCT
>NZ_JBNFNZ010000756.1:0-662 GCF_057364525.1 Aeromicrobium sp. PFPM2_SD2 | reverse complement strand
GCTTCGAGGTGGCGGCCGGCGAGGTCGGGCGGGCCGCCTCGTCGCGGTCGTGGCCGAGGACGACGCGGTCGACTCGGTGCTGGCGCTGGGCGTCGCGGACGGCGTCGTCACCGACGTGTGGATCGTGCGCAACCCGCACAAGCTCACCGCCTGGGGCTGACCCTCACGTTCCGGACGGCTGCGTCGTCAGAGGGGCATGAACGAGAACCAGAGCATGAAGGTCGCCGTCGCGGGCGGCACGGGCACGGTCGGCCGTCACGTCGTGGCGGCGCTGGAGGCGTCGGGCCACGAGGCGGTGGTCCTGAGCCGTCACGCGGGGGTCGACCTGATGACCGGCGACGGGCTGGACGCCGCGCTGGCCGGGGCCGACGCCGTCGTGGACGTGACCTCGACGCCGACCATGTCGTCGCGCCGGTCCCGCGACTTCTTCACGACGGTCACGAGCCGTCTGCTCGCCGCCGAGCAGCGGGCCGGGGTGCGTCACCACGTCGCGCTCTCGGTCGTCGGCGCCGACCGCGGACGCACCGGGCACTACGCGGGCAAGCTCGCCCAGGAGCGCCTGGTCGAGGCCGGCCCCGTCCCGTGGACGATCCTGCGCGCCACGCAGTTCCACGAGTTCGCCGCGCAGGTGCACGCGGGGCATGGCGGCCGGCCCCGTGGCA
>NZ_JBNFNZ010000755.1:0-663 GCF_057364525.1 Aeromicrobium sp. PFPM2_SD2 | reverse complement strand
GCGCAGAGCGGCGACGCCGCACAGCAGCACCGCCCCGGGCGTGAACCGCGAGCCGCCCACGACGAGCACGGTGCCGCGCGACTCCTTGCCGCCGTCGGGGTCGGGCAGCGCCCAGTCGCGCAGCAGCTGGGGGGTGACGGTCGTGGTCTCAGGCCGGTCGGTCATCGACGTCCTCCTGGGCGGTCGGCTCGGCGTGGGGGTCGCGCTCGAGGTGGCGCACGTCGTTGAGCAGCTCGGGGACGAGCGTGCCGTCCGGGCCGCGGGTCCAGCTGCTCACCGAGCAGTTGGCGATGACCGTGCTGCGCGCCCACGCCATGAGCTCGTCCTCCTCCAGGCCCTCCACGACGTACCGCACGAGCGAGACGATCGCGTCGTGCGCGAACAGCAGCACGCGACCGTCGGGGTGGTCGTCGGCGACGTCGCGCAGCAGCGAGCGCAGCCGGGCGATGACGTCGACCCACGACTCACCGCCCGGGGGGCGGTAGTAGAACTTGCCCAGGCGGCGCCGTCGCGTGGCCTCGTCCGGCAGCAGCGACTCGACGCCGCGCGCGGTCAGCAGGTCCAGGACGCCGAGCTCGCGGTCGCGCAGCCGCTCGTCGACCCGCACCGGCAGGTCGTGGCCCGCCAGCGCGATCTCGGCGGTCTGCCGGGCTCGCCAGGTAG
>NZ_JBNFNZ010000754.1:0-666 GCF_057364525.1 Aeromicrobium sp. PFPM2_SD2 | reverse complement strand
CCGCAGCGCCCCGCACGACGCGCTCGGCGTCCCCGCAGCGACGACCCGGGCAGCAGCAGCACGAACTCCTCGCCGCCGACGCGCGCCACGAGGTCGGACGAGCGGACGACGGCGCGGCAGGCGTCGGCGAAGCCGCGCAGCACGGTGTCGCCCACGTCGTGGCCGAAGGAGTCGTTCACCGACTTGAAGTGGTCGAGGTCGGCGATCACCAGCGTCCCGGGCATCCCGCCGCGGCGCATGCGGTCGATCGCCACCGCGGCCCGGCGGTCGAACTCGGCCCGGTTGAGCAGCTGCGTCAGGCCGTCACGGGTGGCCTGGCTGCGCAGCTCGCGCACCTGGTGCTCGGTCGACAGCGCCGACATGCCGAGCACGGCGCCCACCAGCACGGCCAGGTTGACCAGGGTGGTGGGCACGGCACCGAACACGGCCTCGTAGAAGCCGTCCTGGGGGCCGAGCAGCAGCAGGCACGCCCATCGGGCCAGGTAGAAGCACCCCTCGAAGAACACCGCCGTGGACAGCGCCCGGCGCAGGCCGGCACGCGGGCCGCTGGACGCCCACAGGTGCGCCGCCGTGGCCAGGATGGCCGTCGCCATGAGCGGCAGGTAGGCCCAGTCCCCCGCCCACGTCCGGTGCCCCGGGTCGTCGACCGCGGCCGCGACCGCCCGC
>NZ_JBNFNZ010000753.1:0-667 GCF_057364525.1 Aeromicrobium sp. PFPM2_SD2 | reverse complement strand
TACACTAAAGGAACTAAAGGTCGAAAGACTCTAAGTAAGGACTGAAGTGACAGACTTTAGTGATAAGACAACAGTTATAAGGACTTTAAGTATGAGCGTCATCTCAATTGACAAACATGACTTCTCTGATGTGTCGAATGCAATCGAACCTTTCAACGTACTGGCGGACCACTACGGGCAAGACCTCGCAGTCAAAACAGCTCCAGCTAGAGCATGAGGCATACACTGAAGGTGAGCGACGTTTTCATTAAGAACCTTGAGCGTCAGACTGAGCGCGGGGAACTGGCAGACAATCAGGTTGCCAAGCCACTGATGCAAACGCTGGTCCCGACCATCGCTAAGGCTATGCGTGAGTGGCATGAAGGCCCGGACGGTAAGTCCTCGACCTCTCGCCCAAGTGTAGCGTTTACCATGCTGAGCACTGACGAGAAGGCTGTCAAAGACCGCTCCCTGCGCATCTCTTCCGAGTCCGCTGCGGTCATCATACTGAAGGTAATCCTCAGCAAACTGGTCAAGCCTGAAGGCATCCCGATAACTCCTATGGGCGGCCGCGATAGGTCGCACACTGGAAGATGAAATCCGCTTTGGTCGAATCCGTGAGCAGGAGCAGGAGCATTTCAAGAAGACCATAGCGGAGAACCTGAAGAAACGCGCTGGCGCAAGCTAC
>NZ_JBNFNZ010000752.1:0-671 GCF_057364525.1 Aeromicrobium sp. PFPM2_SD2 | reverse complement strand
CGATCGCGGCGGCCGGGACGTTGCGGGCGCACCTGCTGACGAGCTGGCGGCGCTGGACGCCGACCGGCTCGCGGCAGCGGACGTCCGATGACCCCCGACGTCTCGCTGTACCTGGTCACCGAGCCCCACCACGACCTCGAGCGCATGGTCGCCGCCGGCGTCGAGGGCGGCGTCACGCTCGTCCAGGTGCGCGACAAGCAGGCGTCCACGCCTGAGCTCGTCGCGCAGGTGCGACGGCTCCGCGAGCGCGTCGCGGGACGCGTGCCCGTCGTGGTGAACGACGACGTCGAGGCGGCCCGGCACGCCGACGGCGTCCACGTCGGCACCTCCGACACCACCCCGGCCCAGGCCCGCGTCGCCCTGGGACCCGACGCGGTGGTGGGCTGGTCGCTCAACGACCTCGCCCAGCTCGACGACGACGAGCAGGTGGCGGCGTGCAGCTACGTCGCCGTGAGCCCGCTGTGGCCGACCGCGACCAAGCCCGACCACGAGACGCCGTGGGGCCTGGACGGGCTCCGACGCGTGGTCGAGCGGGTGGCCGGACGGCTCCCGGTGGTCGTCATCGGCGGCATCGGACCGGACGAGGCGGCCGAGGCGGTCGCCGCCGGGGCCGACGGCGTGGCGGTGGTGAGCGCCGTCATGCGGGCGAGCTTCCCCGCCAGACCGCCCGG
>NZ_JBNFNZ010000751.1:0-673 GCF_057364525.1 Aeromicrobium sp. PFPM2_SD2 | reverse complement strand
CAGGGGTCCGCGTCGTGATCGCCGGCATCGGCGAGACCGTCGTCGACGGCTCGCTCGTCCTCGCCCTGCCGCTCGCCCTGGCCGCGGGCCTGCTGTCGTTCTTCTCCCCGTGCGTCGTGCCGCTGCTGCCGGGCTACCTCTCGTACGTCTCGGGCATGGCGGTCACCGAGCTGGACGGGCCTCGGCGCTCGCGGATGGTGCTCGGCGCCGTGCTGTTCGTGCTCGGGTTTAGCGCCGTGTTCGTGTCGCTGGGGACGCTGTTCGGCGCCGTCGGACAGGACCTCAAGGACCACCAGCGGGCGATCAGCGTCGTCATGGGCGTCGTCGTCATCGTGCTGGGCCTGGCCTTCATGGGCGGCGTCTCGTGGCTGCAGCGCGACGTGCGCGTGCACACCGTGCCGGCCGTCGGCGTCGCCGTGGCGCCGCTGCTCGGCGTCCTGTTCGGCCTCGGCTGGACGCCCTGCATCGGCCCCACCCTCGGCGCGGTGCTGGGCCTGGCGGTCAGCACGGACGACGCGACCGCCGGACGCGGGGCGCTGCTCGCCTTCGTCTACTGCCTGGGCCTGGGCATCCCCTTCGTGGTGGCCGCGGTCGCGTTCGCGCGCTTCACCCGCGCGCTGCGCTGGTTCAAGCGCCACCAGCGCGTCGTGGGCCTGGTCGGCGGGGCGCTGCT
>NZ_JBNFNZ010000750.1:0-674 GCF_057364525.1 Aeromicrobium sp. PFPM2_SD2 | reverse complement strand
ACGGCGTCGGGGCGGGACACGACCTGTCGCACGGACGCGTGGGAGGCCTGCGAGTCCGTCCCGTCGGTCGCGCCGGCCAGGACGCCGACGGTGCTCACCGCGATGGCGGCGGCGCCGACGCAGGGCAGCGCGGTGCGAAGGACGCGCTCGGCGAGCGGGGCTCGGGAGCGACGGTGGCCGGGGGAAGCCACGAGAGCATCACCTGAAGGTCGATCGGGGGCGGACGAACCCGACCGAGTCAAGCACACGCCCGGGCGAAAATCACGCGTCCGGGCAGGTTCGGTGGACGCCCACGCGGGGCCGGGTGAGCCGACTCACGCGACGACGCCGGCCGCGTGACGGTCGTCGACGCAGGTGAAGCGGCGCCGGTAGGCCTGCGGGGTGACGCCCACCGACCCCGAGAAGTGGTGGCGCAGCGTGGCCGCGTTGCCGAACCCGGCCCGGGCCGCCACGGTCTCGATCGGCTCGTCGGTCTGCTCGAGCAGCTCCTGGGCCAGGGCGATGCGCTCGCTGGTGAGCCACTGCAACGGGGTCGTGCCGGTCTCGTCCTTGAACCGCCGCGCGAAGGTGCGCGGCGACATGTGCGCCTCGCGGGCCAGCTGCTCGACGCTGAGCGGCTCGTGCAGGCGCCGGCGCACCGCGGCCAGCAGCGGCGCGAGGTCTCGCGCGAGGCC
>NZ_JBNFNZ010000749.1:0-676 GCF_057364525.1 Aeromicrobium sp. PFPM2_SD2 | reverse complement strand
AGCACCACCCCCGGCACCGGCACCACGACCGCCGGGCACGACCACGCCCCGGTACGGGTGCCGTCCCCGGCACCACCCCTCCCCGGCACCACCGGCTCCGGGCGACCGGGGCCGGCCCGGGTGCCGCTGGACAGCCCTCGACCGTGTGGCCGAGGCTGCTGGACGCCCCTGCTGCGCACCGTGGTCGGCGACCTCGGTCGCCTGGTGCGGGACGTGGCCGACGAGCTGACCGGGCAGGTCCCGTTCGTGACCGACCCGGGCACGACGCCGGGCCCGGACGCCCCGCAGCCGACCGAGCCGCACCGGTGGTGACCACGAGGAGCCCGGCACCGGCGGCACGCCGCCGGCCGAGGGCCCGGACTGCGGCTGCAACCAGCAGCCGGAGGTCCTGCCCGAGGTCGAGGACACCGTCGACACGGTGACGGACACCGTCGCGGACACCACCCGCGACGTCACCGAGACGGTCGACACGGTCGTGGAGACGACCACCGGCACGGTCTCGGACGTGGTGGACACCGTCACGGACACCATCGACGACGTCACCGGCTCCGTCCTCGGCGGCTCGTCCGCCGAGCACGGCGGTCAGGACGACGGCGACTGCTGACCGCGGCGGGACGGTCGTGGCCGGGTTCTCGGGCCCGGCCACGGCCGCCTGTGCGGTCCGGCCCGGCCGGAC
>NZ_JBNFNZ010000748.1:0-682 GCF_057364525.1 Aeromicrobium sp. PFPM2_SD2 | reverse complement strand
GACGCCCCTGCGCGCCCCGCCCGCGCCGAGCAGGACGCCCGCGTGGCGGCCTGGCTCGAGACCCTCTCCGCCACCGAGCGCGACGTGCTGGCCGCGGCCGTGCCCGTCCTGCTCACCTACCCCGACTCGGAGGACCATGCACACCGCTGAGCCCGTCAGCATGTTCAAGCAGCCGAAGGCGGTCTACGCCGTCGCCTTCGCCTGCGTCATCTCGTTCATGGGCATCGGCCTCGTGGACCCGATCCTGCCCGCGCTCGCCACCGAGCTGGACGCCACGCCGAGCCAGGTCACCCTGCTGTTCACCAGCTACCTGGTCGTCACCGCGCTCATGATGCTGGTGACCAACGCCATCTCCAGCCGCATCGGCGCCAAGCGCACCCTCCTGGCCGGCCTCGCGATCATCGTCGTGTTCGCCGCGCTCGCCGGCTCGACCGACTCGATCAGCGGCATCGTCGCCTTCCGCGCCGGCTGGGGCCTGGGCAACGCGCTGTTCATCGCGACCTCGCTGGCGGCGATCGTCTCCAGCGCCCGCGGCGGCTTCGCCGGGGCGATCATCCTGTACGAGGCCGCGCTCGGCCTCGGCATCGCCGCCGGCCCGCTCGTCGGCGGCCTGCTCGGCGACATCAGCTGGCGCGGCCCGTTCTACGGCGTCGCGGCCCTCATGGCGGTCGCGCTGGTCGCA
>NZ_JBNFNZ010000747.1:0-683 GCF_057364525.1 Aeromicrobium sp. PFPM2_SD2 | reverse complement strand
CCCGCGTCCACCCGGACGTGGGCCCCGTCGTCGTGCCGGGGCGAGGGTCAGCGCCGGCGCCCATGCGCAGCGCGCCGTCCATGCGGACGACCTCGCCGTTGAGGTAGTCGTGCTCGACCAGGAAGGTGGCGAGCTGGGCGTACTCGTCCGGGCGGGCGAGGCGCTGCGGGAACGGCACGCCGGCGGCCAGGCCGGCGCGGAACTCCTCGGAGACCGTCGCCAGCATCGGGGTCTCGACGATGCCCGGCGCGATGGTGTTGACCCGGATGCCGTGCTGGGCGAGGTCGCGCGCGGCCGGCAGGGTCAGGCCGACGACGCCGCCCTTGGACGACGAGTACGCGGCCTGGCCGACCTGGCCGTCGAAGGCGGCGATCGACGCGGTGTTGACCACGACGCCGCGCTGGCCGTCGTCCAGCGGCTCGGTCTCGGCCATCTTCTCGGCCGCGAGCGTCATGACGGTGAACGTGCCGACGAGGTTGATCTCGACGACCTTGCGGTACAGCGCCAGGTCGTGGGTGCCGCGCTTGCTCAGGATGCGGGCCGACGGGCCGATGCCGGCGCAGCTGACGACCGCGCGCAGCGGTGCGGCCTCGGCGGCGGTGGCGACGGGCGGCGCGGACCTGGTCCTCGTCGGTCACGTCGGCGGGCAGGTAGGTGACGCCGTCGACCTGCGGCGCGTCCTC
>NZ_JBNFNZ010000746.1:0-684 GCF_057364525.1 Aeromicrobium sp. PFPM2_SD2 | reverse complement strand
GCCGGGCCGCTCGCCGTGCGCACGTCCGGCAGCACCGGCACGCCCAAGGACGTCCTGCTGTCGCACGCGGCCATGACCGCGTCGGCGACCGCGACCCACGAGCGGCTCGGAGGACCGGGCCAGTGGCTGCTGGCGCTGCCCCCGACCGGGGTGGCCGGGCTCCAGGTGCTGTTCCGCTCGCTCCTGGCCGGCACGTCCGCCGTCGTCGCCGACGAGCACCTCTCGCTGGCCGACGCGATCGAGGCGATGGACGGCGAGCGCCGCTACGCCTCGCTCGTGCCCACGCAGCTGTACCGGCTCGCCGAGTCCGGCGACGTCGGCGTGCTCACGGGCCTGGACGCGCTGCTCGTCGGCGGCGCCGCGGTGAGCCCGCGGCTGCTCGACCACGTCCGCGACGCCGGCGTCCGCGTCGTGCGCACGTACGGCATGAGCGAGACGTGCGGCGGCTGCGTCTACGACGGGGTGGCGCTGGACGGCGTGCAGGTCGACGTCGCCGACGACGGTCGCATCCGGCTCGCCGGACCCGTGCTCATGGACGGGTACGCCGACGCCGAGGCCACTGCCCGCGTGCTGCGCGACGGCTGGTTCGACACCCAGGACCTCGGCGAGCTGGCCCCCGACGGGCACCTGCGCGTGCTCGGCCGGGCCGACGACGTCGTCGTGAGCGGCGGGGCCAACGTGCCG
>NZ_JBNFNZ010000745.1:0-686 GCF_057364525.1 Aeromicrobium sp. PFPM2_SD2 | reverse complement strand
CGCCGGTCGCGCGGCGCGCTGGCGGGCCGCGGTGCTGCCGCGGTCGCTGACCGGTCGGCGGGACACCGGCGAGGACGTCGACGCCCCTGACAGCCCGGTGCGAGACTGGACGCATGACTTCGGGGGACGTCATCCGGACCGGGTGTGCTCATCGGCGGCCGCGACCGCCGGCGCACCGTGCTCGTCGACTACGACCACGCGTGGCCGGCGCGGTTCGCGACCGAGCGCGCCCGCGTCGACGGCGCGCTCGGCTCGGCGCGCCCGGCGGGTCGACCACGTCGGGTCGACGAGCGTGCCCGGTCTCGCCTCGCAGCCCGTCGTCGACGTGCTCGTGCAGGTGCGCGACCCCGAGGACGAGTTCGCGTACGTGCCGCCGCTGCTGCGCGCCGGCTACGAGATGCGCGTCCGCCAGGAGGGCCACCGCATGCTGCGCACGCCCGAGCGCGACGTGCACGTGCACGTCTGCGGGGCCGGCAGCGCCGAGGCCTACCGCTTCCTGGTCTTCCGCGACTGGCTGCGCCTGGACGCCACCGACCGGCGGGCCTACGAGGCCCTCAAGCGCGAGCTCGCGGCCGACGACCGGATCGACGCCGAGACCCGCCTGCAGGCCAAGGGCGCGTTCGTCACCGAGGCGATCGCGCGGGCCGAGGCCTGGGCGCTCGCGACCTACTAGGCGCGCGTCCGGG
>NZ_JBNFNZ010000744.1:0-686 GCF_057364525.1 Aeromicrobium sp. PFPM2_SD2 | reverse complement strand
AGGTGCCGGTCTCGGTCGCCTGGCCGTTCGCCAACCCCGACGCCGCCGGCGGTGACGGCACCTACCTCGATCCCCGGCCGGCTGGTCTCGGCCGTGTCGCCGTCCGGACGCCTGCGCAACGTCCTGGACCTGGCCCGCACGTCCCCCGCGACGTCCACCGCCGTCCTCGAGCCGTCGCTCCTGGTCGAGCTGGCCGACCTGGCCGCCGGCCGCAACCTGCCCGACGACTTCGAGCTGACCGACGCCCAGCGCCAGCAGGTCGTCGGCTTCCGCGACGACCTCGTCGCCTTCGCCCGGCGCACGTCGCTGTGGGTGCTCGACTACGCCGACCCGGACTCGCTCGGCCTCGCCCGGCACCGCACGGGCACCGCCCTGGGCCGCGTCGTGGACGCCGCCACCACCAGCACGCTGGAGGAGCTGGGCCTGTCCGGACGCCGGGTGGTCTGGACCCGCGGGGTCGACGACGCGCTGCTGGACGACGTCTCGTCCGACGGAGAGCGTCCGCTCATCGTCCCCTCCTCGGCGCTGCGCGACGTGGAGCGCTCGCAGGGGTCGGTCGTGGGCTACCGCGCCGACGACGAGGTCGTCCCGCTCGTGCTGGCCGACACGGTGCTCGAGCGCGTGCCCGGCGCGGACTCCGTCGTCGGCCTGCGCCAGTGGCTCGCCGCCGGAGTCCGCCCCTGGCG
>NZ_JBNFNZ010000743.1:0-689 GCF_057364525.1 Aeromicrobium sp. PFPM2_SD2 | reverse complement strand
CGTCCATCACGGCGGGGCAGCGGGCGCGCCACAGGCCGCTCACGGTGCCGAGCCGGGGGGAGGGTCACCGAGCCCGACGAACCGGTAGGCGGGGATGCGGTCGTCCGGCGCAGCAGCCCGAACAGGCCGGACGCGACCGCGAGCGAGCGGTCGGCCGCTCGCGGGCGTCCGCGGGCAGCGTGGCGAGGTCGAGGTGGCTGAACAGCACCCCGGTGTAGACCTCGTCGGCGCGGGCCGTCGGCTCCTCGCGCAGGGCGGCGTTGGTGGTCAACGCGTCCGCCTGGGTGGGGCCGAGCCCGAGCACCTCCATGGCCCGTGCCGGACGTCCGGCGCTGAGCCGCACCAGGGCGTCGAGCACCCGGGTGCGGGTGCGGGTGAGCGCCGGGAAGGCGAGGGTCTCCAGGTCGAGGACGGGGCCGTCGGACGGCCGGGTCTTGCCCTCGGAGGGCGGCAGCAGGACGAGCACCCGGTGACCCTACCGAGTCACCACAGGAGGCTCGTCCACGCCCACAGGACGGTCGTGCACAGCAGACGAGGGCCGGCGTCGTGGCCAGCGCGAGCCGGTGCAGCTCGCCCAGCGTGGCCACCTCGCGGGCGGCCGAGCGCCACCACAGCAGGTTGGCCAGCGAGCCGACGAGCGTGAGGTTGGCTCCCACGCCGACGCCGACCAGCACGGCCAGCACGGTGGC
>NZ_JBNFNZ010000742.1:0-692 GCF_057364525.1 Aeromicrobium sp. PFPM2_SD2 | reverse complement strand
CCGTGGTGGCCGGACCGACCGCGAGGCCGGCGCGACGACGGCGACCGGCACGTCGCGCGGCTCGGGGGAGTGGAAGGCGCCGACGTAGCTGGCGATGAACGCGAGCTGCACCAGGAGCACGCCGACCAGCAGGAGCGCGGGGCGGCGCAGCGAGCGCAGCGTGACGGACTCGGGCACGGGAACCTCTTTCGATACGAAACGTATTCAATACGAAGTGTATCCTGTTTTCGTGGACGCACCAGCCCCCCTCTCCCCCCGCCGGGCGCAGACCCGTGCCCGCCTCGTCGAGGCCGCCGAGGAGCTGTTCGTCGCGAAGGGGCTGCACGGGACGTCGATCGAGCAGGTCTGCGAGCGGGCCGGCTTCACCCGCGGCGCGTTCTACTCCAACTTCGCCTCACTGGACGCGCTGCTGGTCGCCGTCCACGAGCGGCGCGCCACGCTGATGATCGACACGGTCCGCGAGGCGGTCGGGCAGGCGACCGGCGACGACGCGGACCCCACGCCGTCCAGCGTCATCGACGCCGTGCTGTCGCGCCTGGACGACGACCGGGCCTGGCACGTCATGGGCGTGGAGATGTCGCTCGCGGCGCTGCGCGACCCCGAGCTGGCCGCGCGGCTGCACGCCGAGCGCACCGAGCTGGTCGCCGCGCTGACGCCGGTCGTGCAGCGCGCCCTCGACGCGTCCGGCTACG
>NZ_JBNFNZ010000741.1:0-693 GCF_057364525.1 Aeromicrobium sp. PFPM2_SD2 | reverse complement strand
GCCGCCGACGTAGGTGCGCAGCGGGGCCAGGGTGTCGTTGGCTGACCCGCCCGGCCCCACACCAGGGCCCCAGAGGGCGTCCTCGACCTGGGCGTCGTGACCGGCTCCTGGCTGAGCGCCGCGACGTCGTCGGCCAGCCGGCGGAAGAAGTGGCCGCCGCCGTCGCCCAGCGCCTGCAGCAGGAGCTGCTGCAGGGCGTCCGGCTCGTGCGCGGTCTCGTGCGGCAGGACGAGGTCGGCCGGGTGCAGGCGCACCCAGCCCGTCACGGCCCGGCAAGCGTGCCCCGCCCCCGCTCCAGACCGACCTCGCCGCCGCTGTGAGCTCGTCGAGCATGGCGGGGGAGTAGTCCGCGACCCGGCTGGGCAGCACCACCGACTCCCACGCGGACGCGGGCAGCGGCAGGCCGGCGAGCTGGTCGACCACGGCCAACACGCCGTCGACGCCGCGCAGCGACCGGTCGGCCGACTGCCACGAGACCAGGAAGCGGGCGAAGGTGGCGGTGTCGACCGGCTCGACCTGCTGGCGGGCCGCGGCCAGGGACCGCGACCGCAGCGGCGCAGCACGTCGGGGGGAGACCCACTCGGTGCCCGTCGACGCGGGCCGGAAACTTCGCCCCTCGACGAGGCGTCCGTCACGGGGCCAGCCGGCGGAGCTGGCGCGGGCGACGGCCTCGCCCCAGCCCCAGGCGGGGCC
>NZ_JBNFNZ010000740.1:0-702 GCF_057364525.1 Aeromicrobium sp. PFPM2_SD2 | reverse complement strand
CCGGGGCCCCGTTCACCGGCCTGCGGGTCGGCGTCGTCACCGCGCTCACGCTGGCCGAGTCGCTCGGCCTGGCCGCCCACGGCGTGTGCACCCTCGACGTCCTGGCTGCCGAGGCCGGCGACGGCGAGCTCCTCGTCGCGACGGACGCCCGGCGCAAGGAGGTCTACTGGCCCGCTACGTCGACGGCCGCCGCGTGGAGGGTCCGGACGTCAGCAAGCCCGCCGACCTCGCCGCCCGGTTCCCCGGCGTGCCGTCCACGGCCGCGGCGGACGCCTGTACGCCGACGTCCTGGCGCACCTGCCCGGGGTGGAGGACCCGTCGGCCGCTGCGCTGGCCACCCTCGTCGCCCGTGGACAGGCCCAGGAGCTGCCGCTCGAGCCGCTGTACCTGCGCCGGCCGGACGCCACCCCGCAGGTCGCCCAGAAGCGTGCCTGAGCCGGCGGGTCTCGCGCCGGCCGTCCGCCCGGCGACGACCGACGACCTGGACGTCCTCGTGGCGATCGAGCGGGCCTGCTTCGGCGGCGAGGCGTGGAGCGAGGGCCTGCTCGCCGGCGAGCTCGGCTCGGGCGACCGGGTCGTCCTGGTGCACGAGGACGCCGGCGTGGACGCGTACGGCACCGTCGGGGTGGTCGCCGACGTGGCCGACCTGCACCGCATCGCGACCCGGCCCGACGCGCGGGGCCGGGGTATCGCCGCGACGCT
>NZ_JBNFNZ010000739.1:0-703 GCF_057364525.1 Aeromicrobium sp. PFPM2_SD2 | reverse complement strand
CCGCCCCGCGCGACTTCCCCGACCAACCGCGGCGGCATGTGCCAGAAGGGCTGGACCAGCCCGGACCTGCTGCGGTCGCCGGACCGGCTGACCCAGCCGCTGCGCCGGTCGGCGTCCGGAGCGCTCGAGCCGGTCGGGTGGGACGAGGCGTTGGACGAGGTCGCCTCCCGGCTGCGCACGATGGGACGCGACGAGGTCGCGGTGTTCGGCGGCGGCGGGCTGACCAACGAGAAGGCCTACCAGCTGGGCAAGCTCGCGCGGCTGGCGCTGCGGACCCGGCTGATCGACTACAACGGGCGGTTCTGCATGGCCGCCGCCGCAGCCGCGGCCAACCGTACCCTCGGCCTGGACCGCGGGCTGCCTTTCCCGCTGGCTGACCTCGCGGACGCCGACGCGGTGCTGCTGCTCGGCAGCAACCTGGCCGACACCATGCCCCCGAGCGTCCAGCACCTGGCCGGCGTGCGCGAGCGCGGTGGGCTCGTGGTGGTCGACCCGCGCCGGTCGGCCAGCGCAGCGCTGACCGACGACGGGGCCGGCGTCCACCTCGCCCCCGTCCCCGGGACCGACCTCGTGCTGCTGCTGGGGCTGCTGCACGTCGTCCTGGGGGAGGGGCTGGCCGACGAGGCGTACCTGGCGCGCGGGTCGAGGCGTCGACGAGGTCCGGGCCGCCGTCACGGAGTGGTGGCCCGAACGGGTGGCGGCC
>NZ_JBNFNZ010000738.1:0-707 GCF_057364525.1 Aeromicrobium sp. PFPM2_SD2 | reverse complement strand
TGCGCGAGGACGTCCTGGACCGCGCGCTGCGCCTGGACTCGGGCCGGCTCGAGGCCGCGGGCACCGGCGACGTCATGGCCCGCGTCGGCGACGACGTCCGCACCGTCACCGACGCCCTGGACGAGGCCGTGCCGCTGCTGGTCGGCTCGCTCACGGCCATCACGTTCACTGCCGGCGGCCTGTTCGCGCTCGACTGGCGGCTCGGCCTCGCCGGGCTCCTGGCGCTGCCGGCCTACGCGGCGTCCCTGTCCTGGTACCTGCCGCGGTCCGGCCCGTTCTACCGCGCCGAGCGCGTCGCCCAGGGCGAGCGGGCGAGCGCTCATGGCCGGCGTGCAGGGCGCGGGCACGTGGCGGGCCTACGGCCACGAGCGCCTCGCGCTGGAGCAGGTCGAGCGCACGTCCGACGCGGCCCGCGGGCTGGCCCAGGACGTGTTCGTCATGCTGACCCGCTTCTGGGCGCGCATGAACCGCGCCGAGCTCGTCGGCATGCTGCTCGTGCTCGGCGCCGGCTTCTGGCTCGTGCGCGCCGACGAGGTGACGGTCGGGGCGGCCACGGCCGCGGCGCTGTACTTCCACCGCCTGTTCAACCCGATCGGCGCGGTGCTCATGGTGTTCGACGTCGTCCAGCGCTCGGGCGCCTCGCTGACCCGGCTGGCCGGCGTCGCCCTGCTGCCGCGCGACGAGAGCCGGGCCGAGCCGCTGCCCCG
>NZ_JBNFNZ010000737.1:0-709 GCF_057364525.1 Aeromicrobium sp. PFPM2_SD2 | reverse complement strand
GAAGCTGCCGGCGCCGCCGCAGACGCCCGTCTCGGGCAGCGTGAGCTCGACCCGCTCGGCCGCCTCCCGGTCGCCCGCGAGGGCCGCGGCCACCGAACGGGCCTGCTCGAAGCCGGTGAGGGCCAGGAACGACGGGGCGCGACCGTACGACTTCATCCCGGCGAGGAAGAAGCCGCGCTCGGGCTGCTCCAGCTCGCGCACGCCGTGCGGGTAGACGGTGCCGCACGAGTGGACGTTCGGGTCGATGAGCGGCGCCAGCGCGCGCGGTGCCTGCAGCCGTGGGTCGAGGTCGAGCCGCACCTCGGACAGGAAGGACAGGTCCGGGCGGAAGCCGGTCAGCACGACCACCTCGTCCACGTCCTCGACCCGTCTGCCGTCGGTGGACACCACGGTCAGGTGCTCGTCCCTGCGCTCGACCCGTTCGCTGCGGAACCCGGTCATGGTGGTCACCCCGCCGCCGAAGACGACCGCCCGCGCCTGCTGGCCGAGCGCACCGCGCCGGCTGAGCTGGTCGGCCTCCCCGCCACCGAACGCGTCCCCGAGGCCGAGCGCCTGACCAGCCAGGTGACCCGGGTGCCGGGCAGACGCGTGAGACCGATGAGTGCGGTCTTGGCCGACGCGCCGGTGCCGGCGACGACCACGTGGCGACCGGCGTACCGCGCGCGCGTCGGCCGGGTCGTCAGGTCGGGGACGCGGTAGCGAGATCCGA
>NZ_JBNFNZ010000736.1:0-712 GCF_057364525.1 Aeromicrobium sp. PFPM2_SD2 | reverse complement strand
CGTAACGGACGGGGAGCCCTGCCCGCCGGGGCCCGCCGTCCCCGGCTCGGCCGGCCGGCCCGTCACGCCCGCCGCGCGCGATTACATGAGACCGCGACGCCGACCAGGCACACGAGGGCACCGACGACGTCGTAGCGGTCGGGCCGGAAGCCGTCCACGACCACGCCCCACGCGAGCGACCCGGCGACGAAGACCCCGCCGTACGCGGCCAGGATGCGGCCGAAGTGCGCGTCCGGCTGCAGCGTCGCGACGAAGCCGTAGAGGCCCAGCGCGATGACGCCGGCGCCGGCCCAGATCCAGCCCCGGTGCTCGCGGACGCCCTGCCAGACGAGCCAGGCGCCGCCGATCTCGGCGAGGGCGGCGACGGCGAACAGGACGAGCGACTTGGCGACGGTCATGGCCGCGATTCTCGCAGTCGGGTCGCCCCGGCGTGGACGTCCGGGCTAGCGCGGTGGGGGCAGCGGCTCGCACCGGGCCGCGCCGCAGACCTGCAGCAGCCGCTCGGCCGCCACCGAGGTGGGACACCGGCGCGCGGTCGACCAGGACGTCCAGGGCGTGCTCGTCCGCCACGCGGACCATGCGGACGCGCCAGAGCCGGTGACGCGGGTCGAGCTGGCGGCCATCTCCCCGGCGTCACCCCCCCCCCCCCCCCCCCCCGCAGCCGCCACTGCGCGCGACGGGCCTCACGGCCGCGCAGCTCGTCCAGCGCGCG
>NZ_JBNFNZ010000735.1:0-712 GCF_057364525.1 Aeromicrobium sp. PFPM2_SD2 | reverse complement strand
CGCACAGCTGGGCTCGGCCACGATCGCGGACCGTCCGGTGCTTGTGCCTGCCCGCGCGGCGCACGCCCCGACTCCTGCGCGGTCCGCCGCTCGGTCCCTGCTGACCGACCGAACCGCACACTCCCCAGGAGAAACCCCATGAAGCGCACCACCCGTGCGCGGCTGGCCGCTGCCGTCCTCGGCGCCGCCGTCGTGCTCGTCCCCACCGCCGCCTCCGCCCACGTCACCGTCTCGTCCGACGACGCGGCGCAGGGCGGCTACGGCAAGCTCACCTTCCGCGTCCCCAACGAGTCCGACACCGCCACGACGCGGCTCACCATCACGTTCCCGTCCGACACCCCGGTCGTGAACGTCCGCACCCAGCCCAAGCCGGGCTGGACGGCGAAGGTGGTCAAGACCCGCCTCGACGAGCCCGTCGAGGTCGGCGACCTGACCGTCACCGAGATCGTCGGCTCGGTCGTCTACACGGCGACCGGGAGCGGCATCGGCGTCGGCCAGTTCGACGAGTTCGAGCTGTCCGGCGGCCCGTTCCCGCAGGCCGAGACCCTCACGCTCCCGACCAAGCAGGAGTACGCCGACGGCGAGGTCGCCGACTGGTCGCAGGTCGCCACCGGCGACGAGGAGCCCGACAAGCCCGCGCCGGCCGTGGCGCTGCTGCCCGCGTCCGAGGACGGGCACGGGGCGCACGGAGCGGGCGTCCGTCGACCACGAC
>NZ_JBNFNZ010000734.1:0-713 GCF_057364525.1 Aeromicrobium sp. PFPM2_SD2 | reverse complement strand
CCCCCTAGACCCCCGGACGTGGGGTGCCACGGCCATGGCGCCCCACGCCGGTCGCCGTCCGCCGGCGTCCGGCGGTCACCGCATAGGATCGCGGCGTGACTCTCGAGATCCTGATCGTCGCCCTGGTCGCCCTCGTCGCCGTCGTCGGCGTGGGGGCGGGCCTGTTCGTCTCTCGCGGCCGCAAGGAGCTGCCGCCGCCGGAGGTGCTCGACGAGATCACCGCCGAGACGATCGAGCACCCCGAGCACCCCGAGCCGCACCTGGCCTCGGAGGACGAGGAGCCCCCGTTCGAGGAGGTGCCGGCCGACGAGAAGGCCGCGCCGACCACGACGATCGAGCGGCCCGAGGCGCCGGCCGGACGGCTGAGCCGCCTGCGCGCCCGCCTGGCCCGCTCCAACTCCTCGCTCGGCAAGGGCCTGCTCGCGCTCATCGGCCGCGAGAAGCTCGACGACGACGTCTGGGAGGAGATCGAGGACACCCTCCTCGCCGCCGACGTGGGCGTGCAGCCGACCCAGGACCTGGTCGAGAGCCTGCGCACCCGCCTGCGGGTCGAGGGCGTCGCCGACCCCGAGCGGGCCCGCGCGGTGCTGCGCGAGGAGCTCGTCGCGGCCGTCGGCCCCGCAGCTCCGACCGCCACCCTGCACACCTCGCACCGACGGGGCGTCCGGGCGTCGTGCTCGTCGTCGGCGTGAACGGCACCGGCAAGACGACGA
>NZ_JBNFNZ010000733.1:0-715 GCF_057364525.1 Aeromicrobium sp. PFPM2_SD2 | reverse complement strand
ACCCCCCGACCGCGACCCGGACGACCCGTCCCCGTGGCCGACGATGGGGGAGTGGCTGCGCCACCGCCTGCCCGAGCACGTCGACGTGCCCGGCCTGCTCGCGGCCGGACGCTTCGTGGACGCCGACGGGCGGCCGGTCGCCGACGCCGACCCCTACGCGCCGCACACCTTCGTGTGGTTCCACCGCGACCTGCGCGAGGAGCCCGAGGTGCCGGGCACGATCCACGTCGTGCACCGCGACGAGCGGCTCGTCGTCGTCGACAAGCCGCCGTTCCTGGCGTCCATCCCGCGCGGCAACTACGTGCGCCAGAGCGTCGTCGTCCGGCTGCGCGAGGAGCTGGGCCTGCCCGAGCTCTCGCCCCTGCACCGGCTCGACCGCGTCACGTCCGGCCTGCTGATGCTGGCGACCGAGCGGCGCTGGCGCGGGCCCTACCAGTCGCTGTTCCAGGACGGGCACGTCGCCAAGACCTACCGGGTGCTGGCGCCGTGGCGGCCGGACCTCGTGCTGCCGGTCACCGTCCGCGACCACCTGGCCAAGCGGCGCGGCACGTGGCAGGCCGAGGTCGTGCCCGACGCCCCGGTCAACGCCGAGACGCTCGTCGAGCTCGAGGAGCGGCGCGGCGACCTCGCCGTCTACCGGCTGACGCCGCGCACGGCCGGACGCACCAGCTGCGCATGCACCTGTGGGGCCTGGGCGTCCCGATCTGGGCCGGCG
>NZ_JBNFNZ010000732.1:0-718 GCF_057364525.1 Aeromicrobium sp. PFPM2_SD2 | reverse complement strand
GGGCTGGTCGATCTCGACCAGGCGCGGCGCCTCGTCGCCTCGGCGTCGGCGGCCTGCTCGGCGTCGCCACCTACCTGCTGGCCGCGGCTGCTGCGGATCGGCGAGATCGGCCAGGTGCTCGCCGTCGTGGCCCGACGGCGCTAGTCCCCGGCCCGCTCCTCGGGCCCGTTGCCTAGGGTGGGACCAAGCGGCGAAAGGGCACGACATGGCGGACGGACGGTTCCCCTCCTCCGGGGACGTCGTCGCCGCGCGCTACGAGCTGATGGAGCAGGTCTCCGAGCGGCTGGGTGCCACCACCTGGCGGGCCCGCGACCGCGTGCTGGAGCGCAACGTCGGCATCGAGGCCCTGGCCTCCGACGACCCGCGCGCCGCGTCCTTCGTCGCCGCCGCCCGCGCCTCGACCGTCGTGGTCGACCCCCGGTTCCTGCGCGTCCTGGACGTCCTGGACGACGACGCCGGCTTCGCCGTGGTCGTGCGCGAGTGGGCCCGCGCCTTCCCGCTCGACCAGCTGCTGCGCCACGGCACCCTGCCCAACCACCGCGCGGCCGTCGTGTCGCCGAGGTGGCCCGCGCCCTGGCCAACGCCCACGAGCAGGGCCAGCACCACCGCCGCCTCACCCCCGGACAGGTCCTGGTGAAGCAGTCCGGCGCGGTCCGCATCGTCGGCCTGGGCGTCGCCTACGCGCTCGCGCCGGGCCTGGACGTCCGCGAGGACGGTC
>NZ_JBNFNZ010000731.1:0-718 GCF_057364525.1 Aeromicrobium sp. PFPM2_SD2 | reverse complement strand
CGACGACGACCTCAGCACCAGCTCCGCCGCGCCGACGCGCGCCGGCGAGCGTCGCGGCGAGCGCGGCCTGGAACAGCACGATGGCCATCGCGTCGTTGAACAGTCCCTCGGTCTGCAGCGTGGTGACCAGGCGGCGCCGCATGCCTACCTTGCCCGCGACGGCCTCGACCGCGACCGGGTCCGGCGGCGACACGAGGGCGCCGAGCATGAGGGCGGCGGGGACGCTCATCGTCCCGACGACGGCCCAGGCGGTGCCGGCCACGGCCACGGCGGTGACGACGACGAGCGCGACGGCGAGCAGCAGCAGCGTCCGCCAGCGCATCCGGAAGGTCGACCACGAGCTGCGCTGGGCGGCCGCGAACAGCAGCGGGGGCAGGAACAGCGGCAGGATCAGCTCGGGCTGGACGTGGATCTCGGGGATGCCCGGCACGAAGGCCACGAGCGCCGCGAACAGCAGCATGAGGATCGGGTAGGGGAGTCCGGCCCGCTCGGCCACGCCCACGAGGACGACGGTGCCCACCAGCAGGGCCACGAGCAGGGTCAGGAACTCCATGGGCGGCCTCCGCATTGGTTGACTGAGTGCAACGGTACCGAAGGGCTCCTAGGGGCGGTCGGCCCGCGAGGCGAGCTCGAGCAGCCGGGCGACGCTGCGGCGGGCGAAGGCGACGGGGTCGTGCTCGCCGGCCAGCGCGCCGTAGAGCAGGCCCGCACCGACGAC
>NZ_JBNFNZ010000730.1:0-719 GCF_057364525.1 Aeromicrobium sp. PFPM2_SD2 | reverse complement strand
CTGCGCCGCGGCCGGCGCGACCCGCAGCGGCTGCTGGTCGGCGACGCCGTCGACTTCTGGCGCGTCGAGACGGTCGAGGAGGAGCGGCTGCTGCGGCTGCGCGCCGAGATGCGGCTGCCGGGCCTGGCCTGGCTCGAGCTGTGCATCGGCTCCACCGAGGGCGGCACGACGACGTTCAGCCACCGCGCGCTCTACGCGCGCGCGGGTTGCTGGGCCGCCTCTACTGGTGGAGCATCTACCCGTTCCACGGGGTCGTCTTCGGCGGCCTGCAGCGCAACCTGGCCCGCGCGGCGGAGGAACGCAGCCACGCGGCCGCCCCCACCGCAGGAAGGCACGCCGCATGAACGCCACGCAGGACGTCCGCGACCACGACGCGCTCGAGAACAGCGCCCGGGTCGGGCTGGTCGGGTACGGCGTCGTGCACGTCCTCATCGCCTGGATCACCGTGCAGCTGGCCTGGGGCGGCAGCAGCGAGGAGGCCAGCGAGTCCGGCGCCCTCCAGGAGCTGGCCGAGAAGCCGCTCGGCGGGACGCTGCTGTGGATCGTCGCCGCCGGGCTGGCCGCGCTCACCGTGTGGCAGCTGGCGACCGCGATCTGGGGCTTCCGCACCGAGGACGGCGCCGAGCGGGCCCGCCACCGCGTCGCCGGCGGTCGGCCGCGGCGTCGTCTACGCGGTGCTGGGCGTTCAGCGCCGCGCGGCCACCGCGACGGGCAGCGGC
>NZ_JBNFNZ010000729.1:0-720 GCF_057364525.1 Aeromicrobium sp. PFPM2_SD2 | reverse complement strand
GCGCCGCCCCTGGCTCGGGGTACGTCGTGGCGGCGGTCGGTCGCCTCGGGTGGCCGCGGCCGTGCCCCAGCCTCGTCGCCCCACAGCGCCGCCACCCTGGTGGCCCCGTACGCGGTGTACCTCGCCGCCGAGGAGGCGCACCTGTCCGGCGTCGTCGCCGTCGTCGTGACCGCGTTGGAGATCGCCCGGCGCGCTCGCCCGCAGGACTCCGAGGAGCGGCTCACCCGGCGCGCGTTCTGGGACGTCGTGGAGCTGCTGACCACCGGCGTCGCGTTCGGCCTGGTCGGCATGGAGATGCGCTACATCATCGCCGACGAGGGCCGCGAGATCCTGCGCTACGTCCCCGGCGTCACCGCCGTCTGCGTGGTCGTCGTCGCCGTCCGCCTGCTGTGGATGCTCGGCATGCACGCCGTCGCGCGCCGCGAGAACGGCCCGCTCATGGCACCGACGACGCTCAAGGAGGTGCTGGTGCTGACCTGGTGCGGCATGCGCGGCCTGGCGACGCTGGCGCTGGCCCTCGCCCTCCCCAACACCCTGGACGACGGCTCGGCCTTCGACGACCGCAACTTCGTCGTCACCTGCGCCGCGGCCGTTCCCGCTGCTCGTGACGCTCGTGCTGCCCGGACTCACCCTGCCGCCCTCATGCGCCGCCTGGACCTGCCGCGCGGCGAGGGCGAGGAGCGGCGGGCCGAGCGGCGCTCGCCACCCGGGCCCAGCCGG
>NZ_JBNFNZ010000728.1:0-721 GCF_057364525.1 Aeromicrobium sp. PFPM2_SD2 | reverse complement strand
GCGACCGCTGGGGCGCGGACGAGCGCAGCGTCCGCCTCGTGCAGCACCAGCTGGCGCGGGTCCAGGCGCCGGGCCGCACCTCGTCCGCGCTGACCGCACTGACCGGCGGCTACGCCGACGACGACCGCGAGAGCGTCCTCGTCCACCACCGCAGCACCGCGTGGCAGCACGACGCCCCACCCACGGTCCCGCCGGACGTCTGGCGCACTCGCGACCGCGTGCTCGCCGACCAGTTGGTCGCGGACGGCGCCGCGCCTGGGCGGTGCGATGCGCGAGGGACGCGTGCCGGTGGCGCCGTGGCGCGTCGGGCGCCTGCGCCTGGAGGATGCGCTGGCTGAGCGGCACCGGACGCTGGGACCGCAGCCGCCGGAGCTCGCCGACGTCCTGCTCGCGCTGCGAGAGCAGGACGGTGACGACGAGCCGTTCGCGCCCAGCATCCGGGCCAAGGTCGTCCGCTGGCTGGACGGCGAGAAGGTCCCCGAGCTGTCCGAGCCGGTGCTGGAGACCGTGCTGCCCGGGACGTCGCGGCTCGAGCGCGAGTGCGCGCTGCGCTGGTGGTCGCGGGCGTACGACGACGCCATCGCCGATCGCGACGGGGTGCAGCTGCTCGAGCTGCACAACATCGACCCGCACACCGGCGGCGACGAGGCCGGCCTCCGCCGCGAGCGCGAGACGGCCTGGGGACTGGCGCGAGCGCCCCGAGGACGCCTGGGCGCGGGCG
>NZ_JBNFNZ010000727.1:0-722 GCF_057364525.1 Aeromicrobium sp. PFPM2_SD2 | reverse complement strand
GCTCGTGCCAGGCCGCCACCTCGGCGTCCACGTGGCGCAGCGGCGTGATGACCGGGGGACCGCCGAGCAGCTGGCGCCGCGCGTCGCGGACCCGGGCGTTGAAGTCGTCCAGGTGCGCCGGACGGCCTTCTCGGTGGTCAGCGCGTCGAGGGTCTCGACCAGGACGGCGTCCTCCCTGCGCAGGGCGAGGGCCGGCGGCATCGCGCCGCTGACGTCCTCGCGCTCGGCCAGCCGCTTGATCCACCAGTCCGGGTCGTACGGCTGCTGCAGGGCGGGGATGGGCTTGCCGGCGTACTCCAGGTCGTCGAACTCGCCGCGGTCGATCGCCGACTGCACCTGCGCCTCGACCCACCGGCCCCGGTGCTGGGCGCGCAGCGAGCGGCGCTTCTCGGTCTCGGCCTCGTCGTCCTGGCGCTCGTCGTCGTCCCGCGCCTCCTGCTCGAGGCGCAGGCGGTACTCGTGCAACCGCCGGTCGCGCTCGGACATCGTCACCTCCTGCCTGCTCCACGCTAGCCAGCATCCGGTGATCCGGCGCGCCGCGCCGAGCCCGGACGACGGACGTACGGTGACGACGTGTCCGTCCTGCTGCTGCCGAGCCCGCTGCTGCCGGCCCAGGCGTACGACCCGCTCGTGGCCGCGCTCGCCCGGACGCACCCGGACGTCACGGCGGCTGACGGTGCGGACGCCCGATCGGGCTGGCAGGCTGGTCTTCGCGCTGGGCC
>NZ_JBNFNZ010000726.1:0-723 GCF_057364525.1 Aeromicrobium sp. PFPM2_SD2 | reverse complement strand
TCGACGTGCTGGCCCGGCCGATGCCCGGCGACCCGCGCCCCGCTCCTGGCACCGACCCGGCCGTACGCGGACGCGGTCGGGCGCGACCCCGGACGCCTGCGCGTCGCCCGGTGGAGCGCGCCGTACCTGGACGGGGTCGACGCCTCGCCCGAGGCGGTCACCGCGTGGGAGGACGCCTCGCGGCTGCTCGAGTCGCTCGGCCACGAGGTCGTCGACCTGCCGAACCCGTGGCCGCAGGACCTGGAGCCGCAGTTCAACGTCGTCTGGTCGACCGGCGTCGCCGCCGCCCCCATCCCGGCCGAGGCGGACCCGCTGCTGCGCCGCACGACCCGCTACTGGCGCGAGCGCGCGCCCGGACCACCGGGCCCGAGCTCGTCCGCGCCATGCAGCACCTCGAGGCCACGACGCGCCGGGTGGTCACCGAGCTGCAGGGCTTCGACGCCTTCCTCACCCCCACCCTCGCGCTGCCGCCGCAGCCGCACGCCTGGTTCACCGAGTCCGGCGACGGCGCCGAGGACCACCGTCGCGAGCTGCTGTTCACGCCGTACACCGCGTTGATGAACATGAGCGGGCAGCCCGCCGCCAGCCTGCCGCTGGGCTGGACCGAGCCGACGCAGGAGCGACCGACCCTGCCCGTGGGCGTCATGCTCGCCGCCCACCCGGGCCAGGACGCGCTGCTGCTCCAGCTGCGCGAGCTCGAGGCCGCGGCCCCGTGGCACGACC
>NZ_JBNFNZ010000725.1:0-726 GCF_057364525.1 Aeromicrobium sp. PFPM2_SD2 | reverse complement strand
TTTGTACTTGCGTTCCTTGGGCGGTTCGGGCGGTCAGCGCAACGCAGGAAAGATCCCGTCCGGCCCCGCGCCGGCTCAGGCGCCGGGCGTCAGGTAGCGGTACTCGTGGTGGTCGCTGAAGCCGAACGGCCGGTAGAGCGCGATCGCGGCGTGGTTGTCGCGCATCGTCTGCAGGTACGCCTTGTCGGCGCCGCGCTCGACCGCCCAGGCGAGGGACGTCTGGACGACGCGTCGCGCCAGGCCCTGGCGGCGCGCCTCGGGCGCTACCTCGACCGCCGCCAGCCCGGCCCACTCGCCGGTCACGATGACGCGGCCGATCGCCGCCGCGGGCGAGCCGATGCTGACGAAGCCGACGGTCGCGGGCCCCTCCAGGACGGCGCGGGCCAGGCGCAGGTCCTCGACGCGGTGGTACATCCGCATCCACCCCTCGGTGGCCCGCGTCTCGACCACGGCGTCCGCGTCCGCGGCGTAGGACGCCTCGAGGTCGGCCACCTGGACGATCGCGCCGGGACGCTTCGCCGCCGGCCGGCACCCAGCCGGCCGCCGTGAACGCGCGGTCACCGGACGACCCGACGACGACCTGCGCCTTGGCCGGCAGGTCGCGGGCGGCGTAGAACGCCTCGACCAGAACCAGCGCGTCCTCGAGCGGCACCCCGGGGTCGCCGTGGGACGGCCACCGAGTTCGCGCGGGCCGGTGAACCCGGCCCGCGGGCGCGCAGCTCCCAG
>NZ_JBNFNZ010000724.1:0-727 GCF_057364525.1 Aeromicrobium sp. PFPM2_SD2 | reverse complement strand
CCGGTGCTCCTGGCCCGGCACGTCGAGCTGGTCGGCAGTCAGCTGGCGGATCGCGTAGACCGCCGCGGCGTAGGCCGAGAGCGGCACCGGGCGCGAGCCGGGCCAGTACCGCTCGCGCTGGTCGCGCAGGAGAAGGGCGAGACCGTGGATGGCCGAGCGCCGCCGGTCCCGCGCCGGACGGCCGAGGCCGTCGAGCTCCAGCAGGAACGCCCGGGCGACCACCGGGTCGTCCTGCAGCGCGCGAGCGTAGGCCAGCACCACGTCGGTGACCACGCCGTCCCACGTCGGGCCCGGGTCGGTGACCGCGCCGAGCAGGCGTCCGGTCAGCACCGTGATGAACCGGTCGTACGCCGCGAACAGGCAGTCCTCCTTGTCGACGAAGCACTCGTAGAACGCCGGCTGCGAGACGTGCGCCCGCGTGGCCACGTCGCGGACGGCCAGCGCGCGGTAGCCGTCGGCCGCGAGCAGCTCGGTCGCGGCGATCATCAGGCGCTCGCGCTGGCTGTCCAGCACGGCGCCGTGGTCGAGGCCGTGGCGGCCCTTGGGCAGCGTGGGGGGCGTCGTGAAGAAGACGCCCTCGCGCACGGGCGTCGTCACGGTCGGCTCCGGGGGAGAGCGTCCATGCACGCAGTGTGCCGGCCCGGCGGGGTCGCCGGCCCCGACCCGCCGGGGTCCGCCGGCCTACGATCGAGCCGTGCCTCCTCGCCCGCCGTTGCCGCCGCGCCAC
>NZ_JBNFNZ010000723.1:0-733 GCF_057364525.1 Aeromicrobium sp. PFPM2_SD2 | reverse complement strand
CGGGGCGGCCCCAGGCCCGTCCAGCACGCGGCCGAGCAGGGCGCGTGCCGACCGCGACGGTCAGCGGTCCGCCGGTGCCGCGCACGGCGGCGCCGACCTGGACGCCCTCCAGCGGCGCCAGCGGCAGGCAGGTCAGACCGGTGCGGTCCACCGCGTGACCTCGGCCAGCACCGGGCGCTCGCCCTGCACCTCGACCAGGTCCGAGACCGCGGCCTCGAGGCCGACGACCCGCACCTTGAGGCCCAGCACGCCGGCGACGCGGCCCATGGCCTGCGGCGGGATGGCGGCCATGGCGCGCTGCGCCACCTGGGGAGTCAGCACGCTCATCGGAGCACCCCCGTGAAGATGGGACGGTACGCGGACCCGCCGACGACGACGGCGCCCATGGCTCGCTCGCTCCGCTCGCTCATCGCAGCACCTCGCGGACGCGCTCCATCGCCGACGACAGGCGCAGGTCGACGACCTGCTCGTCGGTCTCGACGACGGAGTCCAGCCGGTCCAGCGTCGGGTCGGGCACGACGGTGACGCCGCGCTCGGCGAGGGCGGCGTGGTCGGCGCCCTCGGCCGCGTCCGGGTGCAGGCGCAGCCGGACGTACGGGACGTCGGGCATGAGCGCCAGCGCGCGGCGCACCGAGGTGATGCCGGGCTCCTGGCAGATCGCGACGGCCTCGCCGACCAGCGTCTCGGTGAGGTCGCAGGCCAGGTCGGTCGCGGCCTCCTCGACCTGGGCGCA
>NZ_JBNFNZ010000722.1:0-734 GCF_057364525.1 Aeromicrobium sp. PFPM2_SD2 | reverse complement strand
GGTACGCCGCGGCTCGACCTGCCCCGCCCTCGACGGCGTCGACCCGGCCCCGCGCGCTGCTCGGCGCGGCGACGCTCCTGACCCTGGTCGGCACGGCCAACGTCGTGGTGCGCATGGTCCTCACCGCCACCGGCGCCGAGGTGATCGCCCAGGAGCGCAGCCTGCAGGGCGGCCGCGTGCTCGGCCCGATCGAGCGCATCCTGCTGTTCGCCATGGCGCTGGCCGGCGAGTACGGCGCCCTGGCGGCGGTCGTCGCGGCCAAGGGCATCCTGCGCTTCCCGGAGATTTCGCGCGACGCGCCCGGCCACGCGGCCGAGTACGTCCTCGTCGGCAGCTTCGTCAGCTGGGCCACCGCGTTGGTCCTCGTGCCGCTGTTCTGATGCCATGCTGGGCGCCATGGCCCCGCTGCCCCCGGCCCGGCACCTGCTGCGCGCCCAGGACTTCGCCACGGCGCACCACCACGAGCCGATCACCGTCGCCGACATGGCCGCGGCGGCCGGTCTGTCGCGGTCGCACTTCACCCGCGCGTTCACCGCGACCTTCGGGCTGACCCCGGGCGCGTACCTGCAGAGCCGGCGGCTGGAGCGGGCCGCGTCCCTGCTGCGGCGCACCGACCACCCGGTCGCGCGGGTGTGCGTCGAGGTCGGGTTCAGCAGCGTCGGCACCTTCACGACCGCGTTCGGCCGGGCGTACGGGGTCACGCCCACGGCGTACCGGGCCGCCCACCCGCCGGC
>NZ_JBNFNZ010000721.1:0-734 GCF_057364525.1 Aeromicrobium sp. PFPM2_SD2 | reverse complement strand
CGTGACGCTCGTCGGTGCCGGCCCGGGCGATCCCGGCCTGGTGACGGTGGCCGGACGCGCGGCGATCGAGGCGGCCGACGTCATCGTCGCCGACCGGCTCGCCCCGTGGGAGTCGGTCGCCTGGGCCCGGCCGGACGTCGAGGTCGTGGACGTCTCGAAGATCCCCTTCGGTCGCTCCACCAGCCAGGACGAGATCAACCGCGTGCTGGTCGAGCACGCGCTGGCCGGCAAGCACGTCGTCCGGCTCAAGGGCGGCGACTCCTTCGTCTTCGGCCGCGGCTTCGAGGAGGTCCAGGCCTGCGCGGCCGCAGGCGTGCCCACGACCGTCGTGCCCGGCGTGACGTCGAGCGTCGCCGGCCCCGAGCTGGCCGGCATCCCGGTCACCCACCGCGGGCTCGTGCAGGGCTTCACGGTCGTGTCCGGCCACGTGCCGCCCGGCCACCCGGACTCGACGCTCGACTACGCGGCGCTCGCCCGGTCGGGCACCACGCTGGTCGTGCTCATGGGCGTCCGGACCCTGCCGGCGATCGTCGATGCGCTCGTCGACGGCGGCCTGGCCGCCGACACCCCCTGCGCCCTCGTGGCGGACGCCAGCCTGGCCAGCCAGCGCGTGGTGCGCAGCACCCTGGCCGACGCGGTCGCGGACGCGACGCCGCCGGCGTCGGGCGCCGCGGTCGCCGTCATCGGCCACGTCGCCGCGCTCGAGCCGTGACTCTGCTGGTCTGCGCCACGGC
>NZ_JBNFNZ010000720.1:0-736 GCF_057364525.1 Aeromicrobium sp. PFPM2_SD2 | reverse complement strand
TGATGGCCCGGCCCGCCGGCGGCGGGACGCACGGGGGCGAGGCCGGCGCGGGGCACGAGCGACTTGATGCGCGGGATGAGCGCGTCGCGGACCTGCTCCATCGAGCGTCCGACGCTGCCGACATTGGCCGGCTTGGGCACGTAGTCCGAGGCGCCCGCGGAGAGCGCGTCGAAGGTGGCGGTCGCGCCGCGCTCGGTCAGGGTGCTGAACATGATGATCGGCACGCGGCTGCCGCCGGCGCGGATGGCCCGGACCGCCTCGATGCCGTCCATCTCGGGCATCTCGATGTCCATGGTGACGAGGTCGGGCTGCAGCGCCTCGAGCTTCTGCAGGGCTGCGCGACCGTTGATCGCGGTCCCGACGACCTCGATGTCGGGATCCTCGGACAGCAGCCCGGTGACGAGTCGCCGGATGACGACGGAGTCGTCGACGACGAGCACGCGGATGGATGGCACGGTGTTCCTTCGGTCCTGGGCCGCCGGGCGGCGGGCCACTCCCCCATCGGCAGCCCGCCGGGGCACCTGAGCCGATCGTGCGGGTGTGACGAGACCGTGCTGCTGGGTCCTCTCGCGGGCTGCTCAGTCGCCGTGGACGGCGCGCCAGGGCGCGAGCAGGACGTCGGCGTCGGCGGCCGGCAGCAGGTCGCCGACCATGGCCGCCTGGACGACGCCGCTCACCGCGTTCTACACGCCGTAGGCCGCGTCGTGGGCGGTGAACCCGGCCCGCGCGAACGCGC
>NZ_JBNFNZ010000719.1:0-742 GCF_057364525.1 Aeromicrobium sp. PFPM2_SD2 | reverse complement strand
GCAGGCGCTCGCGACGCTCGGCCGCCTTCGCCCGGGCCTGCCGCTCGGCCTCGGCGGCCTGGCGCAGGTTCGTGACCTGCGTCGTCAGCGACGTGGCCCGCTCCTCGTTCGTGCGCAGCGCCAGGCGAGCGTCCATCTCGGCCTTGCGGGCCGTGGACGCGGCCTCGGCCAGGCGCTCCATCTCGGCGGTGTCCGGCTCCTCCTCGGGCGCGGACTCGGCCTGCTCGAGCCGGTCGGCGAGCTCGGCCAGGGACGCCTCGTCCTTCTCGCGGGCCTCCGCGGCCCGGGCACGGGCCGTCTCCAGCCGCTCGGCCTCCGCCTTCGCCGCCGTGACGGTCGAGCCCAGCTGCTCCAGCTTGGACGCGACCGCCGCGACCTCGGCGTCGGACTCGTGCAGCCGCGCCAGCGCCGCCTCGACGCGGTCCTGCGCCTCGGCGTGCTCGGCCTGGACGCTGCTCAGCTCGAAGCGCAGGCGTTCCAGCGAGGCGGTCACGTCGGCCAGCTCCGCGGTGGTCTTCTCGATCGCCGCCTGCACCTCGAGCAGGCTCTGCTGCTTGCCCGAGCCGCCGTGCGCGAAGTGGGCGCCCAGGACGTCGCCCTCGCGGGTGACCGCGGTGACGTCGGCCTCGGCGTGCACGAGCGAGCGGGCCGCCTCCAGGTCGTCGACGACCGCGACCTTGAACAGCAGCCGGGCCAGCGCCGGGCGCAGCGCGTCCGGCGCGTCGACGACGTCGAGCGCAGG
>NZ_JBNFNZ010000718.1:0-750 GCF_057364525.1 Aeromicrobium sp. PFPM2_SD2 | reverse complement strand
GGCTGCGCGCCAGCGCGCGGCGAAGGGGCGCCGCGGCCACGCTCATGCCGACCGCGGCGGAGACGAAGTTCTGGCACGGTGAGGCCGGCGGCCTGGAGCAGGTGCCCGGCCGCGGCCTCGCCGGAGTACCACTGCCAGTTGGTGTTGGCCACGAACGAGACGGCGGTGTTCCACGCGCCGTCGGCCGGCAGCGCGTCCATGCCCAGCGACAGCGGCAGGTGCTGCTGCAGGCGGCCGAGCGCGTACAGGACGAGCACGCCGACCAGCGAGAATCCGAGCACCGACAGCGCGTAGGTGCGCCACGTCTGGTCGGCGTCGGGGTCGACCCGCAGCAGGCGGTAGGTCAGGCGCTCGGGCCGCAGGTGGCGCTCGGACGTGTAGGTCCGGGCCAGGTGGCGGCCGAGCAGCGGGGTGGTCAGGGCGAGGGCCGCGGTGAGGACGGCGACCTGGCCGAGGGCGGGGAGCACGTCGCTCATCGCTCGGCCCCCTTGTCCAGGAGGTCGACCAGCACGGCCAGCAGGGTGAAGGCTCCCACGGTGAGGAGCACGTAGAGGACGTCGAGCACGCCTGCGTTCCTACGCCCGGTGCCGCGGGTCCGACGGCCGTCTTGACGGGTCCTTGACGGTGCCCGGCGGCTTCCTGACGCCTTCCCTACGCCGGCGCGAGCGCCCCGAGCGGCAGCACGCCGAGCAGCAGGACGACGAGGCTCGCGACGAGCGCCGCGCGGACCCCGGCGGTCGCCGGACCGGT
>NZ_JBNFNZ010000717.1:0-752 GCF_057364525.1 Aeromicrobium sp. PFPM2_SD2 | reverse complement strand
GCCACGGTCGCCACGCGCCGGCGCCGCGTCCGCGCCGCAGCCGACCGCGGCATCGAGATGCTGCACGGCGTCATCATGGACGTCACCGTCGAGCTGGGCCGCACGCAGATGAGCGTCCGCGACCTGCTGGCGCTCACGCCGGGCACCGTGCTCGAGCTCGACCGCGCCGCCGGCAGCCCCGCCGACCTGCTGGTCAACGGCCGGCTCATCGCCCGCGGCGAGGTCGTCGTCGTGGACGAGGACTTCGGCCTGCGCGTCACCGAGATCCTCGACGACAACGCGGGAGCCTGACGGTGCTCGAGGTCGCCCTGCGGCTGATCCTGTCCCTGGCGCTGGTGGTCGGCCTCATGCTGCTGATCGCCCGCTGGGTGGGTCGGCGCTACCAGAGCACGGGCTCGGTGCTGGACGTCGTCCACCGCCAGCAGCTCTCGCGCGGGTCGTCGGTCGTCGTCGTGACGACCGGCGGACGCGGCCTCGTCCTGGGCGTCACCGACCAGCAGGTGAGCCTGCTCGCCGAGGTCGACCCGGAGGACCTCGCCCTGCCCGAGCCGGACATCGCGACCGTCGAGGTCGAGGACCCCGGCACCACCACGCCCGCCGTCGTCACGACGCCCGGCGGGGTCAGCGGCTCGGTGCTCTCGCCCCAGGCCTGGCGCCAGCTCGTCGACGGACTGAGGAAGCGCGCGTGACCCGACTCCTGCGCCGGCTGCTGTGGACGGCCGGCCTGTCCGTGCTGCCCGTGCTCGCCGCGG
>NZ_JBNFNZ010000716.1:0-755 GCF_057364525.1 Aeromicrobium sp. PFPM2_SD2 | reverse complement strand
GCCATACAAACCTCACTGGTCCAAACTACCCAGGAACTCACAGCTTGCTTCTTGAGATTCTTGACGGAGCTTATGTTGGAAAGGTAGAACTGATTGGCGGCTACCACGGTCTGACCCTTAAGGGTACTAACTTAGATGTGATGGACGCCCACTGTTACGGACAAAGAGGCGATGCGTTTATCATTAAGTCTGACTCTGCTGCAACGGCTGCTGATATCTACATCGGAAGACTTAAGGTAGGGCTTCGTGATAACTCTAAGTTTACAGATGTTACTATGGGTGGCATCTACGACGCTCACGATGGGGTTAACATCGATAACGTGGAGATAGGTTCTCTTCAGGTCTACAACGCATCATGGGGGCTCATTCCCTCAAATGAAAATACTGGTTATATCAGCAACTTGCGTATTGGGAACTACGTGGCTATGAATGTATATGGTAACTACTATTCGCTAGTGATTGATGGTCGCTGCGTTGGTGTTAACATCGGGGAGCACCAGTGTTCTAATACATCTGGCGGAATCAGCGTAGACCCTTCCTCTGTTAACGTGTCACTGGGTAACGGATTCTCAAGGGGTGCCACAAAGTCTGGTTACAAGCTGGGTGGTAACTCTCTGGTTCACGGTAACCTGATAGCCGATGAGAATGGTGAGTATGGTGTTGAGTATGCTGGTGGCCTAGGGTTCGACGCATCAAAAGTTCTAGGGTATAGTAACCCATTCGGTCTGGTGTCTGCTGAGGTTAGCGCCATTGGG
>NZ_JBNFNZ010000715.1:0-756 GCF_057364525.1 Aeromicrobium sp. PFPM2_SD2 | reverse complement strand
TGCGGTCGACCTCGATCGCGGTGGCGGGGTCGGACGCGTGGAGGCGGGGCGCCGGCCCGCTCGGCCACCCGCACCAGCGCGTCCACGAGGGTGCCGAAGCCGCCCTGGGGGTAGTAGACCCCGTCGTCGAGGTCGAGCCAGCTCATGAGGTGGTAGAGGCTGGGGGCACGCTCGGGCGACGTGCCCAGGAACACCGCCGGGTAGCCGAGCACCTGGCGCAGCCGCGGGTCGGTGAACCGCCGGGCGACGAACGACTCCAGCGACTGCGTGAGCAGGCGGGCCAGGCGCGGCGCGCGGCGCAGCACGTCCGCGCGCACGATCGAGGTGCGCGACGCGAACGTGCCGTACAGGAAGCGCTGGACGGCCAGGTCGTAGACGTCACGGGCGGAGTCCAGGTAGCGCTCGAGCGCGGCGCCGGCCCCGGGCTCGACCGCCTCGAACGCGGCGACGTTCGCGGCCCGGTCGCCGGTCATCTCCAGCGGCTCGTCGTGCCGCTCGAAGAACACCCGGTACGCCGGGTCGAGCCGCACCAGGTCGAGCTCGGCGTCGGCACTGGTGCCGAGCAGCCGGAAGAAGTGGTCGAAGACCTCGGGCATGAGGTACCAGGACGGCCCCGTGTCGAAGCGGAAGCCGTCCCGCTCCCACGTGCCCGCCCGCCGCCGAACGCGTCCTGGCGCTCGACCAGGTCGACCGTCCAGCCGTCGTGGGCGAGCAGCGCGGCGGTGGCCAGGCCGGCCACCCCCGCCGCCGACGACG
>NZ_JBNFNZ010000714.1:0-759 GCF_057364525.1 Aeromicrobium sp. PFPM2_SD2 | reverse complement strand
CTGCGCGAAAAAAAAAAAAAAAAAACGACGTCCGCCCCGGTCGTCGGCGTCTCCCCGATCATCGGCGGGGGCGCCGTGCGCGGCATGGCCGACCAGCTCATGACCGGCCTGGGCCGTGAGATCAGCGCGGCGGCCGTGGCCGAGACCTACGGCTCGCGCCGCGACGGCGGGCTGCTCGACGGCTGGCTCGTGGACGTCCAGGACGCCGACGCCGACGACCGCCTCTCCCCCACGGGCGTCGTCGCCCGGGCCGTCCCGCTCTTCATGGACGACGACGCCACGACGCGTCAGCTCGCCCAGGACGCGATCGACCTCGCCCGCGAGCTGCGCTGACCCCGCCGTCGGGCGGTGAGTGGGCGTCCGCTTCGCGCCGTGGGGCGGTGAGTCCTGGTCACTTTCCCGCGCGGAAGTGACCACCATCCACCGCCAGCGGCCCGCAAGTGACCACAGGTCACCGCCCCGCCCGCGGCAGTGACCACCACTCACCGCTCCCTGACGGGACGCGCACCAGTGGCTCAGCCGACGGCAGCGTCGGGCTCGATCTCGGCGCCGAAGTCGGCGACGACCTGGCTGGTGTTGCGGCCCAGGCCGATCTCGCGGGCGCCCACCAGGTCGCCCAGGACGTCGATGTCGCGCCGCACGCCGGCCGGGACGTCGCGCATCTCGACCGCGCCCATGTCGCGATGCCGGCGGGCGGAGTCGGGGCCGTACGCGGTGCGCAGCAGCGCGGGGGTGCGGGGCGACCACCAGCGTCCGTGC
>NZ_JBNFNZ010000713.1:0-760 GCF_057364525.1 Aeromicrobium sp. PFPM2_SD2 | reverse complement strand
CGGACTCGTCGAGCCCGCGACCCTCGGCCAGCCGGCAGGCCAGCGCGGTCGACAGCGTGCACCCCGTGCCGTGCGTGTGCGGCGTGCCGAGCCGCGGCGCCGTGTGGCGGCGGGTGCCCTCCGGCGGTCACGAGGCGTCGACGCTCTCGCTCCCGTCGAGGTGACCGCCCTTGACCAGCGCGGCCCGGCGCGCCGAGGGACCGCAGCCGGCGTCCGGCCGCCTCCAGGTCGTCCACCCGGTGCACAGGCACGTCGGCGAGCACCTCGGCCTCCGGCGCGTTGGGCGTGACGACGGTCGTCAGCGGCAGCAGCCGCCGGCGCACGACGTCGATCGTCTCCTCGGGCACGAGCCGGTGCCCGGACGTGGCGACCATGACCGGGTCGAGGACGACGCACGGCACCGGCGCGGTCTCGAGCACCTGGGCCACGCGGTCGGCCACCGCGGGGTCGCCGAGCATGCCGATCTTGACCGCGCGGACGTCCAGGTCGTCCAGGACGCTGCGCAGCTGCTGCTCGACGAAGTCCGCCGGCAGCGGGTGCAGGCCCTGGACGCCGTGCGTGTTCTGGGCGGTGAGCGACGTCAGCACGGCCGCCCCGTAGACGCCGTGCGCCGCCATCGTCTTGAGGTCGGCCTGGACCCCGGCGCCGCCCGAAGGGTCCGACCCGGCGACCGACAGCACCACCGGCCGGCTCATCGGGCCGCCCTCCCCCGGGCGACGGCCTCCGCGAGGGCCCGGGCGGTCGTGGCGGGGAAGCGTCG
>NZ_JBNFNZ010000712.1:0-760 GCF_057364525.1 Aeromicrobium sp. PFPM2_SD2 | reverse complement strand
TCCGTCGGCGCGCGGGGCCGCCTGCCTAGGATCGGGCTCGGTGCCCCGCCTGCCCCGCCGTCGTCCGCGACCGTCACCTGCTCGGCTGGGCGGGCCCGCTCGGCCTGGCGGTCCTGGCGTTCGTTCTGCGGGTGTGGGACCTGGGCCGGCCGAACCGGCTCATGTTCGACGAGACGTACTACGCCAAGGACGCCTACTCGCTGCTGCACCACGGGTACGTCCGCGACTGGGCCGAGGACGCCAACGACGGGTTCGTCCGGGGCGACTTCTCCGGGCTCGGCGAGCTGCCGACCCAGATCGTCCACCCCGACGGCGGCAAGTGGATGCTCGCGCTCGGCCAGTGGGCGTTCGGCACCGACTCGTTCGGCTGGCGCATCAGCGCGGCGGTCGCCGGCGCCCTCACGGTGCTGGTGCTGGCCCGGCTGGTGCTGCGGCTGACCGGCTCCCTCGTCGCGTCCGGGGTGGCCGGGCTTCTCCTCGCCCTCGACGGCGTGCACCTGGTGCTGTCACGGGTCGCGCTGCTGGACGTCTTCCTGTGCCTGTGGATCGTCGTCGCCGTCGCCTGCCTGGTCGCCGACCGCGACTGGATCGACGCCCGGCTCGACCGCTTCCACGCGTGGCGGCCGTGGCAGGTCGCCGCCGGCGTGAGCCTGGGCCTGGCCTGCTCGGTGAAGTGGAGCGGCGTCTACGTGCTGGCGGTCGCCGGGGCTCGCGATCGTCCTGTGGGAGGTCGCCGCCCGACGCCGCGCCTGGCGCGCCG
>NZ_JBNFNZ010000711.1:0-762 GCF_057364525.1 Aeromicrobium sp. PFPM2_SD2 | reverse complement strand
GACCGCACGCCGGCGGTCGCGGTCGTCCGGTGCGCGAGGTGCGTGCAGACGCTCGCCCTCTGCGCGGTCGGCTTGGGGGTGCTGATCATCCTGGGTCACCTGCGCGGCGGCGTGGACCCGCGCTACCTGGCCCCGCTCGTGCTCGCCGGCGTGGGCGTCGTCGTCGTGTGGCGCCAGCTCGACGAGTCGTCCCTGGACCGGACGCTGTGGCGCGACCGGGGCCCGACGGCGATCGTCCGCACCGCGCTGGGGCTGCTGCTCGTCGTCGTCGCCGGCGTCTTCCTGCTCAACGAGGGCGGCGTCGGCTCGCTGCTCGACGTCGCGGCCGCCACGCTCATCGCCCTGGTCGGGCTCGGCCTCGTGCTCGGCCCCTGGATCGTCAAGCTGTCGTCGGACCTGGCCACCGAGCGCCGCGAGCGCGTCCGCACCCAGGAACGCGCGGACGTCGCCGCCCACCTGCACGACTCGGTGCTGCAGACGCTCGCCCTGCTGCAGAAGAACGCGTCGGACCCGGCCACCGTCGCGACGCTCGCCCGCCAGCAGGAGCGCGAGCTGCGCTCGTGGCTGTACGGGGAGCAGGCCGAGCACGGCGTCTCCCTGGCCGCCGGCATCCGGGCCGCGGCCGCGGAGGTCGAGACCGCCCACCAGGTGCGGGTCGACGTCATCACCGTCGGCGACGCCCCCGCGGACGCCGACGTCGCCGCGCTGGTGCGCGCCGCCCGCGAGGCGATGGTCAACGCCGCCAAGCACGCCCGGTCGACC
>NZ_JBNFNZ010000710.1:0-766 GCF_057364525.1 Aeromicrobium sp. PFPM2_SD2 | reverse complement strand
TCTGCGTCTGGTAACTTAACGTGTTCTAACGTCTCGTCATCGACTACAGGTTTTCCCGGTGTCAGTGAAGTCTACAGGCTCCCCAGCCCCGCTCCATCAAGACTTTCGCTAAGTGGTCTCCGCTTCCCGGATTAAACTCAACGTAAGTTATTGGTGTGAATGGTGCTCCTTCCATCGTGTCTCGTGAGTCGAACTCGCAAGGCTCCAGACCTAAGCGTTGAGCTTTGTTTCTTCGGCTTTCTTGAATACTGACCCGACCTTAGGGTACACGACTCGTGGATACTTTCGGAAGGTCCTTACCTGTCCGTGGGTGCTTTGAAAGAACTCCTTTGCCACCCTTCGGTGTAAACCAACTACCGAAAGTCGAACGCAGCTTGTCCAGCAACTTTGCACGTTTGACGGTGAGTTCACGATATAAGCCTTCGACCATCTCGGTGTTCATTGGATAGCCATTACGTTCCATCTTCGCACAGGTCCACGCAGCATCATGTTCCAGACGCAACGCATAAATCTGGTCGAAAGCGAACTGTTCAGACTGGAAGTAATACTTGTCAGTCAGGAACTTCTTGAACAACGCCAGTGTGACCACAACGTCTTGAACGTTATAGTCCAGCATCTCCTGAGACGGGAACAACCATTCGTCACCAGACTTATATTCGATACCTTCGGCCTTGCACTTGGCAACGTAATCGTGTTTTGTACTCACCCCTTCATCTCACCTAGACGATAGCCCCAAGCCTCAAGAGACTGGCGTCCCATCATCTTA
>NZ_JBNFNZ010000709.1:0-767 GCF_057364525.1 Aeromicrobium sp. PFPM2_SD2 | reverse complement strand
GCCATGACCGGGACCTGGGTGCTGCTGGGCGCGCTCGTCGCGACCGTCGTGGTCGCGCTCGTGCTGCGCCGCCGTGACGGCCGGTTCGCCGCCACGGCGCCGGCCGCTCCCGCCGACGCTCCTGACGACCGCGAGCGGATGCGTCCCGAGGAGATCGGTGCGCCGCTGGGGGAGCGGGCGACCCTGGTGCAGTTCTCGAGCGCCTTCGTGCAGCCCCGTGCCGGGCGACGCGCGTCCTGCTGGGCGACGTGGTGCGCAGCGTCCCGGGCGTCGCGCACGTGGAGGTCGACGCCGAGCAGCACCTCGACCTGGTCCGCCGCCACCACGTGCTGCGCACGCCCACCGTGCTGGTGCTGGGCCCGTCGGGCGAGGTCGTCCAGCGGGCGTCCGGCGTGCCCCGGCGCGAGCAGGTCCTGGCCGCGCTGGCCCAGGCCGTTCCCGAAGTGTGAGACGGCTGTCCATCATCCGGGACGCCGGTGGGGTGCCGGGACGCGCCCCCTACGCTGGACCCATGTTCGAGACCACGCACCTGACGCGTCGCCTGGCAGTCGACTGCTGCCGCACGCGCTCGGCGCTGTGTCGCGTGCGCTGACCCGCGCCCGACCCCTCGAACCATCCCGGAGACTCCCATGCCCCGACCGCTCCAGGTCGATCCGCGCGGCCTGCGCGTGGCCGCCGCGCTGACGTCCGTCGTCCTCGCCGTCGCCCTGCTGTCGCCCCGCCCGTCGCCCCTCGTGCTGCTGGCCGCCCAGGCGGTCGTGTTCGCG
>NZ_JBNFNZ010000708.1:0-769 GCF_057364525.1 Aeromicrobium sp. PFPM2_SD2 | reverse complement strand
CAGCCGCGTCCGCGCGGGCGGCGCCAACTAGCCCGGCGGATGTCGCCACTGCCCCGCCGCGAAGAGCCGGTGCTGGCGGGCCCAGGTGCGCATGGGCTTGAGCACCCCGGCCTCCCCCGCGGCCCACAGGTAGACGGCGGTGCCCTCCGGCAGGGTCAGCGACGCGAGGTGGTCGCCTAGCGTGCCGGGACCGTAGGCCGGGTCGTCCTCGTGGAACCACGTCACGTCCACGCCCGGACGCTGCGCGAGCGGCTGCTCGTCCGCGGCGGTCGGCACCGCGACGCGACCTGGGCCGTCGTCGCCTCCGGCAGCTCCTCGAGCCAGCGCGCCACCGCCGGCAGCGCCGTGTGGTCGGCGAGCAGCACGTGGTGCCCGAACGCGGCCGGCACCAGGTACGTCGGTCGCGGGCCGGTGATCCACACCGGGGTCCCCGGCTCGACGCGCTGCGCCCAGTCCGAGGCCAGGCCGCCCTCGTGGACGACGAAGTCGATCCACACCTCGCCGGTCGCGTGGTCGATGCGGCGGATCGTGTACTCGCGCGTCTCGGGGAACGGGCGCGGCCACTCCAGCCCCTTCTCCCCCACGGTCGGCAGCCGCAGCTCGCCGCTCTCGTCGGGGAAGATGATCTTGACGTGCTCGTCGGGCGTGCGCGGCTCGAGCGCGGCCACCTCGTCGCCGCCCAGGACGAGCCGGACCATCCGGGGCGTCACCTGCTCGCGGCGCAGCAGCTGCAGCCCGTGCACGGACGCCGGGCGGTCGAGGTGCTCGG
>NZ_JBNFNZ010000707.1:0-774 GCF_057364525.1 Aeromicrobium sp. PFPM2_SD2 | reverse complement strand
GTCGGGGGCCCGCGGCGGACGCGACGGCACCGACCTCGAGCGCCCCGCGACAGCGCGAGCGCCCGGTCGTGCTCCTCGGCGCTGAGGTAGGTGTTGCGCGAGCTCATGGCCAGGCCGTCGTCCTCGCGGACGATCGGGTGGCCGTCGACGCGCACGCCCAGCCCGAGGTCGCGCACCATGCGGCGGACCAGGGCCAGCTGCTGGAAGTCCTTCTCGCCGAACACCGCGACGTCGGGCCGCACCGCGGCGAACAGCTTGGCCACGATCGTCAGGACGCCGCGGAAGTGGGTCGGGCGCGCGGCGCCCTCGAGCACGGTGCCGAGCGGGCCGGGGTCGACCATCACCGAGGCGTCCGGGCCGTCGGGGTACATCTCGGCGACCTCGGGCATGAAGACGACGTCGACGCCCTCGGCCTCGCACACCGCCAGGTCGGCCCCGGGGGTGCGCGGGTAGGCGTCCAGGTCCTCGCCGGGCCCGAACTGCGTCGGGTTCACGAAGACCGAGACGACGAGCGTGTCGGCCTGCGAGCGCGCCCGGCGCATGAGGCTGGCGTGACCGCCGTGCAGCGCCCCCATCGTCGGCACCAGCGCGACGGTGCCGGCATCGGCGAGGGCCGCGCGCAGCTCGGCGTGCGTGCGCACGACCCGCAGCGTCGTGGTGCTCGGCGCGGACACGTTCATCGGGCCTGCTCGACCGAGGCGGCGAGCGAGTCCCACTCGGCCTCGTCGAGCGCCTGGCGGACGTCCGCGGACGTGCGGGCCTGCTCGAGCAGCG
>NZ_JBNFNZ010000706.1:0-775 GCF_057364525.1 Aeromicrobium sp. PFPM2_SD2 | reverse complement strand
GTGGCGGGCCCGCGCAGGAAGGCGTCCGGGGCCGGACGCCTGGGGCCGGACCATCTCGGCGTGCAGTCGGCGCCGAGCATCCCGGCCAGGACGCCGTCGGCGCGCGACAGGTCGTCCATGACCACGGCCAGGCTGCGGGCGTCGGTGTGCAGCCCCACGGCCGGGGAAGGACGTCGTGCGCCACGCCTCGGTGCGCAGGTAGGCCGGGTCGGAGCAGGCCGGGCGGGCGCAGCAGGGCGTCGCGGGCGAACGGGTCGGCCAGGTAGCCGTCGGCCCAGTCGTCGGCGAGCGGCTCGAGGTCGGCGACGCGGTCCAGCTGCGCGGGGTCGACGCCGAACCACAGGTCCACACCCAGGGCGCGGCCACCTGGAGCGTCCGGTCGCGCACGGAGGGGGACCCGGCCGCCGCGAGCAGCCCGTCGACGAGGTGGCCGTAGGTGGACGCGTGCTCGGCCAGCTCCTCGCCCGGCACGGTGACCGGGGCCTGCCGCGCCAGGACGTCCACGAGGGCGTCGGCGCGGTGGGCGGGGAGGGTCGTGGCTCCGGGGCGAAGACGGCCTTGCCGGCGGTGTGCGAGAGCACGTGCCGCAGCGTCGTGGGACGCTCGGGGTGGTCCCGGTAGCCCGGCCACCAGGTGGTCAGCGGGTCGTCGAGGGGTCAGGTGCCCGTCGCGCACGGCCAGCAGCGCGGCGAGCGCGGCGAGCGGCTTTGCCGGTCGAGCACGTCTGCACCAGCGTGCGCTCGGACCACGGCTGCGTGCGCCCGGCGTCCTGGGT
>NZ_JBNFNZ010000705.1:0-779 GCF_057364525.1 Aeromicrobium sp. PFPM2_SD2 | reverse complement strand
CGTTGGGCGGACGCGGCTCGACGACGCCAGCCCGTACGTCGACTGCCGGCTCCCCGACGGCACGCGCTTCCACGCCGTGCTCGCGCCGGTCTCGCGGCCCGGCACCGTCGTGTCCCCTGCGCGTGCCCGCTCGCACGGCGTTCACCCTCGACGAGCTGCGGGCCGGTGGCAGCGTCGGCGCGCACGCCGACCGGGTGCTGCGCTCGCTGGTGGAGCGGCGGCTCGCCGTTCCTGGTCAGCGGCGTCACCAGCGTCTCGGTCGACCTGCACAAGTACGCCTACGCGCCCAAGGGCGTCTCGCTGCTGCTGCACCGCAGGCCCGCGCTGCGCCGCAGCCAGTACTTCGCCAGCGCCGACTGGCCGGGCTACACGATGCTCAACGCCACGATGCAGTCGACCAAGTCCGGCGGGCCGCTGGCCGCGGCGTGGGCGACGGTGCAGGCGATCGGCGACGACGGGTACCTCGAGCTCGTCCGGGTAGCGCTCGAGGGCACCGACGCGCTGGTCGCGGGCATCGCGGCCACCGAGCACCTCGCGCTGGCGTCCGTGCCCGACTCCACGCTCGTCGCGCTCACGACGGACGACGCCCTGGACGTCTTCACGCTCGGCGACGAGATGCTCGAGCGCGGCTGGTACGTCCAGCCGCAGATGCGCTTCGGCGACCTGCCCGCCACGCTCCACCTCACGGTCAGCGCGGCCACGACCGCCGGCGTGGACGACTTCCTGGCCGCCCTGCGCGCGTCCGTCGACGCGGCCGTCGCCGCCGGACCGGTGCAGGT
>NZ_JBNFNZ010000704.1:0-780 GCF_057364525.1 Aeromicrobium sp. PFPM2_SD2 | reverse complement strand
CGGCTCCGCGCCGTCGCGTCCTGCAGCAACGCGCAGCGCCCCCGGCCAGCTCGTCGAAGCCGGCCTCGACCGGGTCGTCCGGCGTGGCCCGGAGCCAGGCCTGGGTCGCGCGCAGGTGGTGGACGCTCATCGCCGCCCCGCTCAGTCCAGCGAGCGGCGCAGGCGCTGCATGCCGGAGATCCAGCGGTCGGGGTCGGCGGCCTTGCGCGCGTGCATCGTGCCGACCTCCGCGTGCGGCAGGGCCAGGAAGCGTCCCTCCTCGATCGCCGCGAGCAGGGAGTCGGCGACCTCGGCCGGCTCGAGCACCGCGCCGGCCTCGGTGACCGAGCGCATGCCCAGCCGCGCCTGCTCGTCCTGCGTGGCCTCGGCCCGGTCCACCAGCGGGTGCGCACGCCCATCGGGCACAGGCACGCGACCTGCACGCCCCCGGTCGCCGTAGGTCACGGCCAGCCACTCGGCGAAGCCGACGGCGGCGTGCTTGGTCACCGCGTACGTCGGCAGGCCGAGCTGGGTGAGCAGCCCGGCCGCCGACGCGGTGACGGCGAAGCAGCCCTCGCCGCGCTCGAGCCAGCTCGGCACGAGCCGGCGCGCCGCCCGGACGTGGGCCATGACGTTGACGTCCCAGGACGCCTGCCAGTCCGCGTCGTCCGCCTCGAGCCCGAAGCCGCGGAAGATGCCGGCGTTGGCGACGAACAGGTCAACCGGGCCGGCGAGCCCCTCGGCGGCGCCGATCAGCTCGCCGAGGTACGCGTCGTCCGCGGCGTCGCCCGCCCCGCTGCG
>NZ_JBNFNZ010000703.1:0-780 GCF_057364525.1 Aeromicrobium sp. PFPM2_SD2 | reverse complement strand
CCGCCGGTGCGCCAGCCGGCCGAGCTGGACGTCGTGCCGGCCTACGTGCCGCAGTCGTCCTGCTCGCCCACGGAGAAGCCCGGCGTGCGGCGGCTGCGCGTCCTGGTGCTGCGCACCTACCGGGCCGGGCACTCCGGAGGCAGCGTGCGCGTGTGCCGCACGGCCGACTCCGAGCACCTCGAGGGACGTGCCTGGGACTGGATGCTCGACCCGGAGGTGGCCCGTGACCGCAAGGCCGCCGCGGACTTCCTGGCCTGGCTGACGCGGGACGGCGGCGCCAACGCCCGCCGTCTCGGCGTCATGTACGTCATCTACAAGAAGCGCATCTGGGCGTCCTACCGCGCGCAGGACGGCTGGCGTCCGTCGTGGGGCCACGAGGACCACATCCACGTCTCGCTGTCGTGGGACGGCGCCCAGGGCCGGACGTCGTTCTGGCGCGGCCGGGCCCTGCTGACCCAGGACCTGGGCCCGTGCACGCACTTTCGCGGCACGTACTCGGTGCTGCGCTCGACCCGGCGGGTCGGCGAGTGCGAGGTGGCGGCGGTGGGCGCGCTGCGGCGCGTGCGCCTGGCGACCAAGTCGTACGGCACCACCGGCCGGGCGGTGCGGACGGCTCAGCGGCTGTTGCACGTGCGCCGGACGGGCACGTTCGACGGCCGGACGTGGCGTGCGGTGCGCCGCTACCAGCAGCGTCACGACCTGCCGGTGACCGGCGCGATGGACGCCGCGACCTGGGGCGTCGCTCGCGCCCACGACCGTCCGGCGGGACGCCGGCGCCGG
>NZ_JBNFNZ010000702.1:0-790 GCF_057364525.1 Aeromicrobium sp. PFPM2_SD2 | reverse complement strand
CGGGCCAGGGCCGCTCGGTCGGACGCGAGGGGCGGCGGCGAGCCACGGCGCGCTCTCGCGGGCGTCGTAGTCGAGGAAGGGACTGAACTCGGTCCAGCCGGCCGGGCCGTGGGCCAGCATCCCCTCGCGCCGGGTGATGCCCCGGAACCGGGTGCGCATCTCGATCGCGTAGGTGTGGAACCGCACCCGTCGACCCTACCGAGGTGCACCGCTGGGTGCCGCGTGCCACGGTGGAACGGTCCCCCGCACACCGTCCCGAAGGAGCCCCATGTCCCGCGTCGCCGTCGTCGGAGGCCACGGAAAGATCGCCCTCCAGCTCCACCCGCTGCTGGTCCGGGCCGGGCACACGCCGGTCGCGCTCGTCCGCACGGACGACTACCGCGACGAGCTCGAGGCCCTGGGCGCCGAGGTGCGCCTGCTCGACATCGAGAACGACGACGTGGACGCGTACGCGGCCGCGTTCGAGGGCTGCGACGCGGTCGTGTTCAGCGCGGGCGCCGGCGCGGACGGCAACATCGAGCGCAAGCGCACCGTCGACCTCGAGGGCTCCACGAAGTCGGCCGCCGCCGCGCGCCAGGCGGGCATCACGCGCTTCCTGCAGGTCTCGGCGATCGGCGTCGACGAGCCGCAGCCCGACGACATCGAGCCGGTCTGGGCCGCGTACGTCACCGCCAAGCGCGACGCGGACGCCGCCGCTGCGCGAGAGCGGCCTGGACTGGACCATCGTGCGTCCGGGCGGGCTGACCGACGAGGCGGGCACCGGGACGCGTCGAGCGTCGCGCCCAAGGTG
>NZ_JBNFNZ010000701.1:0-793 GCF_057364525.1 Aeromicrobium sp. PFPM2_SD2 | reverse complement strand
CCGGTGCCGGCGCCGTGCCCGGAGCGGTGGTCGACCTCAACACGGCCACCCTCGAGCAGCTCGACCACGCTGCCGGGCGTCGGGCCGGTCACGGCGCAGGCGATCCTCTCCTGGCGCGACGAGCACGGCCGGTTCGCGTCGGTCGACGACCTGCTCGACGTGAAGGGCATCGGCGAGGCCACGCTGGCCGAGCTGCGCGACCTCGTCTCGGCCGGCTGAGCATGCCGCCGCTCGTCACGCGGCTGCGCGGCGCCGTGGTGGCCCTGGCCGAGCGGCACGACCTTCGCATGGTGCCCGCGGCTGCCGGGGCCTGGGGCGGTCGCGGTGGTGAGCCTGCGCACGGGGTCGGGGCCGCGCTGGTGACGGCGCTCGGGGCGCTCATGATCGTCCTGGTGGCCCTGCTGCGTCAGCCGCCCCGGGGGCTGGCCGTCGCCGCCGGCCGGTCGTGGCTGGGGTCGCCACCGGGTGCGCCTGGCGCACGGCGCTGGACGAGCACGGTCCGGTCACGCGCTTGCGGCCGAGCGGGCGTCCGTTGCGGTGGAGGCGCAGGTCCGCCAGCGACCCGCGGACGTTCGAGCGAGCCGGACGCACCGGCGACGTCGTGAGCCTGCGGTCGAGCGGGTCACCACGCGCGCCGGCACCGTGTCGACGCGGGCGCTCGTGACCGCGTTCGCCGACGAGTCGGCTGCCGGGCTGGTGGTCGGGGACGGCTCACCGCGCGGCTCAGCCTGGCTCCGGCCGCGTCGGCCGGACGGTCGCGCGGCAGCGGGTCTGCGGCTCGGGCGTCGACTCG
>NZ_JBNFNZ010000700.1:0-797 GCF_057364525.1 Aeromicrobium sp. PFPM2_SD2 | reverse complement strand
CGAGCGCGCGGCCGAGCGCCGCCGGGCCGAGGCCAAGGAGGCCGACGACCTGACGTCGGCCCGCTTCGGACGGGGGGACCACCGGATGAGCGTGACAGAGGTCCAGGCCCGCATCGGGCAGATCGAGTCCTACCTGGCCACCCTGGACGGCCGGGTCGCGAGCCTCGCCGCCGGCGCACCCTGTCCGCGTCCGCGGTGGCCGGCACGTCGGCGTCCGACTTCGCGAGCCAGCTGGCCGCCGCCCAGGGCGGCGGCTCGGCCGACGGGCAGCAGGTCGTCGAGACGGCCAAGAAGTACCTCGGCGTCCCCTACGTGTGGGGCGGCACCGACCCGGCGAAGGGCCTGGACTGCTCCGGCCTCGTGCAGCAGGTCTACGGCGAGCTCGGCTACGACCTGCCGCGCGTCTCGCGCGACCAGGCGAAGGTCGGCACCGCGGTGCCGAGCCTGGACCAGGCCCGTCCCGGTGACCTGCTGGCGTTCAACTCCCCGGTGACGCACATCGGCATCTACGTCGGCGACGGCAAGATGATCCACGCCCCGAAGCCGGGCGAGAAGGTGCGCATCGAGGACGTCTACGACACGCCCACCGCGATCCGCCGCGTCGTCGGCGCCGAGGCCCCGTCGGCCGTGTCGGCGTCGAGCGCGGTGCCCGCCGGCGGGTACGCGGCGCTGTTCGAGCGGCCGAGCCGCTACGGCGTGAGCGCCGACCTGCTGGCCGCCGTCGCCAAGCAGGAGTCGGGCCTGGACGCGTCCGCGGTCAGCCCGGCCGCGCGCAGGGCGTCATGCAGCTCATGCCC
>NZ_JBNFNZ010000699.1:0-804 GCF_057364525.1 Aeromicrobium sp. PFPM2_SD2 | reverse complement strand
CGCCCTGTCCGTCGAGGACGTCGACGACCTGTCGATCGGCCTGCTGGTCTCGTCCAGCTCGCCGCGCGGCGAGGGCGCCGACCACGCCGGTGCCTCCGCGGGTGCCGAGCTGGCCTCGTACCGGCTCCGGCTCGCCGGCACCCCGGTCGAGGTGAAGGTCGTCGACGACCGCGGCTCGTCCGAGGACGCGCTCGAGGGCGTCCGGCGCCTCGTCGAGGAGGGCGTCTCCGGGCTGGTGCTCGGCACGTCCGGCTCGCACGTCGAGGACGCGGTCCAGACGGCGTCCGAGGCCGGGGTCCCGGTCGTGGCGCCCTACCTGCGCACCATCGAGACGCTGCCCGACCGGGTCTGGGTCACCGGCCCGTCCGAGGACGCGATCGCGAGCGGGCTCGAGGCGGCCATGACCGCCGACGAGGTCTCGTCGCCGGTCACCCTGGCCGCCGACGACGTCCCGGTGCCCGAGGTCGGCGACAGCGAGCCCGTCCGGGTCTCCGGCTCGACGATCGAGAGCGCGGTCAAGCGCGTCCGCTCGCAGGTGCGCAAGGACGCGGTCGACAGCGTCGTGGTCAGCGGCTCGGCCGCGAGCCAGGCGCAGGTCGTCGCCGCCCTGCAGGGCGCCGTGCCCGAGGTGCCGGTGTACCTGACGCCCGAGGCGCTGTCGCCGGTCTTCGCCCAGACGCTGGAGAAGAGCTCGGGCACGACCGCCGGCCGCCTGGTGACCGTCGGCGCCGCCGGCGTCCGACGCCACGACGCTCGGCTCCACCGCGGCTGCCGACTCGGCCGCCGCCTACTTTCGCCGCCCTG
>NZ_JBNFNZ010000698.1:0-804 GCF_057364525.1 Aeromicrobium sp. PFPM2_SD2 | reverse complement strand
CTCGTCGGGCTCGAGCCGGCCGGCCAGCCAGGCGCATGGAGCGTGGACTTGCCCGTTCGGCCGTTGCGGCCGGACGACGCCGACGCGGTCGCCCTCGTCGAGGCCGAGCGAGACGCCGTCGATGACGCGGCGGGTCGGGAACTCCAGGCCGAGGTTCTCGGCGCCCAGGAGGTGGGCCATCAGGCGGTGCGGGTCGGGTTGGTCACGCCTAGACGATACGGGCGCCGTTCACCGGGCCGTACGCCTGGACCACCTCGGTGACGGCCTCGGACCCCTCGAGGAACGCGGCCAGCTCGGTGGCGTGCTCCTCGTCGGCGGCCAGGAACATGACCGTGGGCCCGGAGCCGGAGACGAGCGCCCCGAGCGCGCCGGCCTGACGTCCGGCGCGGACGGTCTCGTGCAGGCCGGGCCGCAGCGAGAACGCCGCCCGCTCCAGGTCGTTGCTCAGGCTGGTGCCCAGCGCCTCGGGGTCGCCGGCGCGCAGCGCCGCCAGGACGCTCGCGGGCACCTCGGGCGCCGGCACGGTGTCGTCGTGGCGCAGGCGGTCGAGCTCGGCGTAGACCGCCGGGGTGGACAGTCCCTCGTCGGAGATGGCGAACACCCAGTGGTACGTGCCGCGGGCCAGCACGGGGCTGAGCACCTCGCCGTGCCCCGAGCCCATCGCGATGCCCCCGGTGAGCGAGAACGGGACGTCGCTGCCGAGCGCGACGGCGAGCTCGACGAGCTCGGGCCGGGTCAGGCCGGTGCCCCACAGGTCGTTGCAGGCGACGAGGCGCCGGCCGCGTCGGCCGACCCCCCGGCCAT
>NZ_JBNFNZ010000697.1:0-806 GCF_057364525.1 Aeromicrobium sp. PFPM2_SD2 | reverse complement strand
CGGTCCGGCCGGCGGCACGAGCACCCCGAGCCCTCCCCCCGACCCCGAGCGCGAGCGCCTGCGCGCCCCTCGTCGACCTCGCCACGGGCGGCGACGCCGAGGCGTTCGGCCAGCTCTACGACCACTACGCTCCCGGCGTCTACCGCTTCGTCCTCTACCGCGTCGGCTCCCGCCCGCTGGCCGAGGACCTCACGAGCGAGACCTTCATGCGGGCCCTGCGCTCGATCCAGAAGTTCACCTGGCAGGGCAAGGACTTCGGGGCCTGGCTGACGACGATCGCCCGCAACCTCGTGACCGACCACTTCAAGTCCGGACGCTCAAGGCTGGAGATCGTCTCCGACGACGTCCCGGACCGGCGCTCGGTCATCGCCCAGCCCGAGACCGACGTCCTGTCGCACCTGACCAACGAGGCCCTGTACGCCGCGGTCGGTCAGCTCAGCGCCGAGCAGCACGACTGCATCCTCATGCGCTTCATCCAGGGCCTGTCGATCGCCGAGACGGCGGCCGCGCTCGGACGCTCCGAGGGTGCCGTGAAGCAGCTGCAGCTGCGGGCGGTCCGCGCCCTGGCGAAGCTCGTGGACCCGGAGGTCCGGTGATGTGCGACACGCCGCGTAACCAGGGGACACCTCCGGTCGTTGAGCCCGCTGAGACGCCAGCATGGCGTCCGGCACCTTCCCCGAGAGAGACCACCCGATGAGCCCGTTCCGCCGCTCGGCCGAGGCCGACGCCTTCGACGCCGCCCTGCGCGGCGCGACGCCGTCGCCCGAGCTCGAGCCGTTGCTGCGGACGGTCGCCGCCCTCGACGC
>NZ_JBNFNZ010000696.1:0-814 GCF_057364525.1 Aeromicrobium sp. PFPM2_SD2 | reverse complement strand
GGGCGACCGGTCGCCGGCGCTGCGCCCGGCCTTCGAGCGCGCCGCCGAGCAGGCGCTCGACACGACGCCGGGGGAGTGGGCCGGCGAGCTGGCCGTCGTCACCGGCGCCAGCAAGGGATCCATCGCCGCGTCCGTGGTCGGCCGGCTCCTGGCCGGCGGCGCCACCGTCGTCGCGACCACGTCGTCGGTCGACCAGCGCAAGCTGGGCTTCTACAAGCAGCTGTTCCGCGACCACGCCCGTGGCGGCGCCGCCCTGTGGGTCGTCCCGGCCAACATGGCGTCCTTCGCCGACGTGGACGCGTTCGCGACCTGGCTGACGTCCGAGCAGACGCGCACCGTGCGCGGCGCCACCGAGGTGGTCAAGCCCGCGCTGACCCCGACGCTGCTGCTGCCGTTCGCGGCCGGACGCGTCGCGGGCGACCTCACCGAGGCCGGATCGCGCGCCGAGGTCGAGATGCGCATCCTGCTGTGGTCGGTCGAGCGGCTCGTGGGCGCCCTGAGCGGCGGTCGCGACCACGACCTGGCCTCCCGCCTGCACGTCGTCCTGCCGGGCTCGCCCAACCGCGGCACCTTCGGCGGCGACGGCGCGTACGGCGAGGCCAAGGCCGCGCTCGACGCCGTCGTCAACAAGTGGCACGCCGAGACGAGCTGGTCGCAGCGCGTCACGCTGGCCCACGCGGTCATCGGCTGGGTGCGCGGCACCGGGCTCATGGGCGGCAACGACCCGCTGGTCGAGGCCGTCGAGGCCGCCGGAGTCCGCACCTGGGCGCCCGAGGAGATGGCCGAGGCCCTGCTGGGCCTGTGCACGCCGCAG
>NZ_JBNFNZ010000695.1:0-815 GCF_057364525.1 Aeromicrobium sp. PFPM2_SD2 | reverse complement strand
CCGCCGCGCTCGGGCACCGGTGGCCAGCACGAGGTGGTCGTAGGCGAACGTCCGCTCGGCGGTGGCGACCGTCCGGCGCTCGCGGTCGACGTGGAGCGCCTCCGCACCGCCCCACACCCGCACCGCGGGGGCCGGGCGCGGAAGCGTCAGCGCGGTGGCTTCGACCCGGCCGGCCAACAGCTCGGTCAGCAGGACGCGGTTGTACGGCGCGTCCGGCTCTGCTCCCACGAGGTCGACCTCGGCGTGCGGGACGAGCCGGGCGAGGTCGTCGGCGAAGCGGTTCCCCACCATCCCCGCCCCGACCACGACGACCCTCATCGGACGGCCCGCTCGACGGTCACTGCGCACACCTTCAGCTCGGCATGCCCGAGACCGGGTCGGTCGCGTCGTTGGTCACCGCGTTGACCAGGTCGTCCCCGGCGAAGTGGAACGGGACGAACACCGTGTCCGGACGCATCTGGGCGCTGACCCGGGCAGGTGCGGTCATCGTGCCGCGCGCGGACGTCACCACGACGTCCTCGTTCCCGTCGAGACCGAGCCGGGCGGCGAGCGCGGGATGGATCTCCACGTACGCGCCCGGCTGGCTGCGGTGGAGCCGCTCGACCCGGCGGGTCTGGGCGCCGGACTGGTAGTGCTCGAGCAGGCGCCCGGTCACCAGCCACACGGGAGCGTCGGGCCGCACGGCGTCGTCCGGCCCGCTCGGACGCACCGCCACCATCCGGGCCCGCCCGGACGCCGTCGGGAACCGGTCGGCGAACGGGCGCGGGGTGCCGGGGTGGGTCTCGTCGGGGCAGGGCCAGAACAGCGCCTCCCCC
>NZ_JBNFNZ010000694.1:0-819 GCF_057364525.1 Aeromicrobium sp. PFPM2_SD2 | reverse complement strand
CAGCTGCGCGAGGTCACGCGCCGCGCTCGCGCCGCACGCCGGGGGTGCCCACGTCGTGGGCATCACCGGCGCGCCCGGCGTCGGCAAGTCGACCACCACGTCCGCCCTCGTGTCCGCCTTCCGGCGCACGGGGGCGCGCGTCGGCGTGCTGGCCGTCGACCCGTCGTCGCCGTTCACCGGGGGAGCCCTGCTCGGCGACCGCGTGCGCATGGGCGACCACGCCACCGACGACGGCGTCTACATCCGGTCGATGGCCACGCGCGGACACCTCGGCGGGCTGTCGTGGGCCACCCCGCAGGCCGTGCGGGTGCTGGACGCGGCCGGCTGCGACGTCGTGCTCGTCGAGACCGTCGGCGTCGGGCAGTCCGAGATCGACATCGTCTCGTCGGCCGACACGTCGGTCGTGCTCATGGCGCCGGGCATGGGCGACGGCATCCAGGCGGCCAAGGCCGGCATCCTGGAGATCGGCGACGTGTTCGTGGTCAACAAGGCCGACCGCGACGGCGCGCAGACCACGCGGCGCGAGCTGCGCTCGATGCTCTCGCTGGGCCAGCGCCGCGACGAGGCCTGGAAGCCGCCGGTGCTCATGACCGTCGCGTCCGAGGGCGAGGGCGTCGAGGAGGTCGTGGAGGCGGTGCGCGCGCACCACGCGTCGTTGCGCGAGTCCGGGGAGCTCGTGCGCCGCCGCACCGAGCGCGCACGGCGCGAGGTCGAGGCGATCGCCCTGGTCGAGGTGCAGCGCCGGCTCGGGTCTGTCGGCGAGGACGACGCCCTCGGCGGGCTCGCGACGACGTCGTGGCCGGGCGCCGCGACCCGTAC
>NZ_JBNFNZ010000693.1:0-822 GCF_057364525.1 Aeromicrobium sp. PFPM2_SD2 | reverse complement strand
CTCCGCCCCGAGCCGGGGCAGGTGCTCGCGCAGCTCGGCGACGAGGTGGTCGCGCGCCGTGCGCGCCGTCGTCCGGCGGTGCTCGGCGTCCGCGCCGTCGCCCTGCAGGAGGCTGGCGAGCACGAGCTGCTCGAAGGCGGACGAGCCCAGGTCCATCGTCATGCGGCGCTGGAGCACCGGCGTCACCAGGCGCCGGGGGAGCCGGGCCCAGCCGATGCGCAGCCCGCCCCAGAACTCCTTCGACGCCGACCCGACGAGCACGGCCCGGGAGTCGAAGGACGCGAACGACGGCGGCAGCTCGACCTGCTCGAGGTTCACCTCGCGCAACGACTCGTCCACGACCGGCAGCACGTCGTGGCGGCGCAGCAGCCGCGCCCACGCGACGCGCGTCGGCTCGTCCATGACCGCGGCGGTCGGGTTGTGGAAGTCGGGGATCAGGTAGGCCAGCGTGTGCCGCGCCCCGCCGAGCAGCGCGCCGAGGGCCTGGACGTCCCACGGGTGCTCGGCCACCGGCAGGGGCGCCAGACGGCCGCCGCTGGCCACGATCGCGTCGTAGGCGTGCGGGTACGACAACCCCTCCACGACGACCCGGTCCCCGGGCGACAGGAAGGTGCGGAACGTGAGCGACAGCGCGCCCATCGCCCCGTTGGTGACGACGACCTGCTCCGGGTCGGTGGGCAGCCCGCGGTCGCGGTAGCGCTGGGCGAGCAGCTCGCGCAGGACGGGCAGCCCGTCGGGGCAGGTAGCCGGTCGTCGAGAGCAGCGCCGGGCAGCTCCTCCTGGGGGCGGCGGCGAAGGGCCCGGGGGCCAGTCCCGGCGGCC
>NZ_JBNFNZ010000692.1:0-823 GCF_057364525.1 Aeromicrobium sp. PFPM2_SD2 | reverse complement strand
GACGGTCAGCACGTCCACGCCCTCGCCGGCGAGCAGCGCGGCCACGAGGTCGACGAGCTGGCCCTTGCCGGCCGCGCCGACGTCGAGCACCGTGCCGGCGGGCACCTCGAGCACCGGGGCGGCCCATGACGCGTCGACCCACGACGGCGCGGGCACCGGGTCGCCGGACGGCTCGAGCGAGTACGCCGGGTCGTACCCCAGCCGCTCCAGGCTGGCGCCGACCAGCGGGTTCATCGCCCCGTCGGTCAGCGGGTGCAGGACGTCGTAGACGCCCAGCAGGTCGGTGGCCTCGTCGGGCAGCGTCACGCGTCCGGCGCGGGCGAGCTCGGCGACGAGACCGTCGGTGCGGAACCGCGACCAGGCCCGGTCGTAGGCCTCGACGCGCTCGCGCACGCGCTCACGCGGGGCGTCGCCGAGCGGCGTGGCGGTCTCGACCTGCCACGCCGTGCCCAGCGCCTCGAACCCCCAGGTGTGCACGGATCAGGCCTGGGCCTGCTCGACGATGTCCTCGATGGCGGCGTTGAAGCCGCCGCTGGTCAGCGACGAGCCGGCGACCTTGGAGACGTCCAGGTCGGTGATGCGCTTGCCGACCACGACGTCGCTGATGCCGCCGGCGAACTTCTTCTGGAACATCTCGGAGTTGCCGCCCTCGGCCTGCGGGTCGACCTCCACGGCGGTGATGGTGCCCGCCTCGTCGAGGGTGACCTCGACCTCGACGCTCTGCGTGCCGGCCGGCGTCTGGTAGCTGCCCTCCGCGTCGTAGTCCCCGGCCTTGAAGGCGGTGGCCGCGCCGCCCGGCCGGCTCGGTCGCGTCGCCGGCCGG
>NZ_JBNFNZ010000691.1:0-828 GCF_057364525.1 Aeromicrobium sp. PFPM2_SD2 | reverse complement strand
CGGAGGCGCCGGCGAGCAGCACGGTCTTGTCGTCCTCGCCGAAGGTGCGGATCGCGTAGTCCTTGAGCGGGCCGGGCGTCCGCTCGACCACCGCGTTGCCGACGGCCACGAGCGGCGACGGGCCGTTCGTCAGGGCCGCGACGCCGGTGCCGGCCAGCACGCCGGCGCCGGCCGCGAGCACCCCCAGGGTGGCGGCGACGGCGGAGAGCCGGACGGTCGTGGTGTTCATGCCCCTGGTTCGGGGCCGTCGCGCCGGTGGATGGGTCGGTTCGGAGAAAAGTTGTGCAGAACCTGCGCAGACGGCTCAGCGCCGGCGGCGCGGCGGCGCGCGCGGCCAGCATGGCGCACGCGGACCGCAGCTCGTCCGGCCCCACGACCTCGAGGTCGGCGTCGAAGCGGCCGAGCGAGGCGGCCAGCGCCGTCCAGGACCACGAGCCGGCCCGGACGCGGCAGCGGTCCGGACCGATCGGCTCACCTCGCGTCGCGACGACGCGCGACCCGGGTCACCGGCAGGTGCACCACCACCTCCCCGCGGCACGGCCACCCGTCCCCGCCGTCGTGGCCACGGAAGCGGGCGGTCACGAACGCCGCCACGTCGCCACCCGGGACGTCGCGGGGCTCGAACCGTGGACCGTCGGGCGTCCGCAGCTGCACGCGGTCGAGGCGGAACGTGCGCCAGTCGCCGCGGTCCAGGTCCCACCCGACCAGGTACCAGCGGCCGCCCCGGGCCAGGAGGTGGTGGGGCTCGACCCGGCGCGGGGGTCCCACGACCGGGGCTCCGACCCCCCGGGGCACGGTGGTCCAGGCGGCAGCGAGACGCGGTCACGG
>NZ_JBNFNZ010000690.1:0-839 GCF_057364525.1 Aeromicrobium sp. PFPM2_SD2 | reverse complement strand
AAGTCACGGCATGTTGGAAAATGAAGCCTGGAGGAGACCAGTCGACGGGACCGTGTGTGGCCTCGTGTGGGGGACTCCGGGAAAGGCTAATGAAGGCAGGGTCATTGGCTTCGAGGTTTCTGCTTTGAGGATGGCATGGTGGTTTAACGCCTGTGGTCTGACCGAGGAGCAGAAGGATGAGGGTCACAGCTAAGGTCTTTTGAAAAACTGCAAGGACCAGATGCTCGACATCGATAGCTCGGAATCATACATAGATAGTACAGTTCAACAGCATGTAGTAAGTCCGTATGAAGGGTGGCAATGCGAAGTTCTCTTCATGGAGCGGTTCCCTGATGGCTCCCTTCGTCATCCTAGCTTCAAGTGCTGGCGTGGAACGGAAGACAATCCAACCGTTAAGAGCTAACTAAATGTCAACCCAGTGGTCTTATGACTGCTGGGTCTCTTTGCGTCTGGGCACCCGGTCTGACCCTAAGCTATCACTATAGGACAACAATAACTTCGACCTAAGGAGGCCGACCATGTTTAGGAACTTAATGTTCAACCGTTATTCCAACACCTTCCATCTTTCAAACAACCCGTTCGCTTGCATTAAGAGCAACGAGAAGCTGGGTTACTTCGGGAAGGCTGTTAAGCTGTCACCTACAGTATTCGCTCTGATTACTCCGGGCAAAGCTGAAGAGGCCCGCCAGAAGCGTGAGGACAACGTGCCCGTGGTCTACACTAAGTGGCCCTCGCGTTCGTCTGTTTCGTTTGAGTTTTGTGAAAGGAGGTGGTCAAATGACTAAAATAGTAAACAGCCTATCTTACACTGGCGGTTTCTGCTGACTTACTTATCGGGT
>NZ_JBNFNZ010000689.1:0-839 GCF_057364525.1 Aeromicrobium sp. PFPM2_SD2 | reverse complement strand
GTGGCCGCACCACGGCGCCGAGGCTGCTGGCGCCGCCGATCGCGGCCACCCCGGCGACGCCGCGCCGGCGACGAGCACCGTGGCGGGCGGCACCTTGCCCGCGGCGGTGACCTGTCCGGTGAAGAACCGACCGAACTCGTGGGCGGCCTCGACGACGGCGCGGTAGCCGGCGATGTTGGCCATCGAGCTGAGCACGTCCATCGACTGGGCGCGCGAGATGCGCGGCACGGCGTCCATGGCCAGCGCGGTGATCGGGCGCCGGGCGAGCGCCGCGAGCAGGTCCGGGCTCTGGGCCGGCGCGAGCAGGCCGACGACGGTGGCGTGGTCCGCGAGCCGCTCGATCTCCGCGCCGCTGGGCGCGACGACCTTGAGCACGACGTCCGCCGACCAGGCGATCGAGGCGTCCACCACCGCGGCGCCGGCCTCGGCGTAGGCCTGGTCGGGGAAGTCGGCGTGCCGGCCCGCGCCGGCCTCCACCACGACCTCGTACCCGAGCCCGATGAGCTGGCGGACGGTCGCGGGCGTCCCCGCCACACGGGTCTCGCCCGGACTCGTCTCTGCGACGACGGCGATCTTCATGCCGAGAACGTAGCCCGTGCCGAGGGCACGCACCTGTGACCTGGGACACGGACACGGCTCGGCGTCCGTACGTGACATCGACAGTGGCACATTCTCGATGGCGCCTGTACGGTGCCTGTCATGACTCAGGCGGAACGCTTCGACGGACAGGTCGCCCTCATCACCGGGCCGCCGCGGCGCGGCATCGGGCGGCGGGCCGTGGGCCCGCGGCTACGTGGAGGCGGGGCGGACGCGTGGCCCTGGGTCGGGCTCGAGCGGAC
>NZ_JBNFNZ010000688.1:0-844 GCF_057364525.1 Aeromicrobium sp. PFPM2_SD2 | reverse complement strand
GAGGCCGGGCGTGCGGCATGGCGAGCGCGGCCAGCTCCTCCTGCACCCGACCGGCCAGCTCCACGCCGACCTTCTCGCGCACGGCGGTCATCTGGGCGGCCAGGTCGCGGGCCTGCTGCTCCAGCTCGCGCTGCTCGGCCTCGAGCCGGCCCACCACCTGCTCGTCGTCGAGCTCCTCGACGGCGGCCAGCGACTCGGCCCGCCACGCGAGCACGTCGTCGAGGGTGGGCCCGTACTTGCGCAGCAGGGCGATGATCGCCGCCCGCCGCTCCTGGACGGCGGCCAGGCGGGCGGGGTCCATCTCGACCGAGGACGCGTACGAGCTCAGCTCCAGACCGAGGTCGTCGAGCTCGATCGCCACCTCCCGCAGCCGCGCGGTCAGCGCGTCCAGGGCGGGGTCCTGGCCGGACGCCTCGTCGAGCGCGGCCTGCGCCCCGGCGACGTACGCCCGCGCTCCCCCGTCCCGGCTCGCCGACCAGGCCCTCGTGCGCGGTGAGCGCGGCCCGGACGAGCGACTCGGCGTGGGCCAGGCGGTTCTCCTCGGCCTGCAGCTGCTCGTCCTCGCCCTCCTGCGGGTCGACGGCGTCGATCTCGCCGAGGCCGAAGCGGCGCAGGTCGAGCTCGCGGGCGCGCGCCTGGGCGTCCTCGCGGATGCTGGCGAGCCGGGCGCTCACCTCGAGCAGGCGGGCGTGGACGGGCCGGTAGCGCTGGAGCAGGTCGCCAGCGGCGCGCCGGCGAACCCGTCGAGCGCGCGCCGCTGCTCGGCGGCCTGCAGCAGCCGGTGCTGGTCGGAGCTGGCCGTGCACCGCGACGAGCTCGTCGGTGGACGCTGCGTCAGCAGGGG
>NZ_JBNFNZ010000687.1:0-846 GCF_057364525.1 Aeromicrobium sp. PFPM2_SD2 | reverse complement strand
GGGGTCGACGTCGGCCGCATGCACCTGTGCCCCCGGCACGTGCGTCGCGACGACCAGGCCGACCGCCCCCCGTGCCGCAGCACAGGTCGACGACGACGGAGCCGGGTCGCGTCCGGGCCACCGCCTCCTCGGCGAGCAGCTCGGTGCGCCGGCGGGGGACGAAGACGCCGGGGGAGACGAGCACGCGCAGGCCGCAGAACGACGCCCAGCCGACCACGGTCTCGAGCGGCTCCCCGGCGACCCGGCGGACGGTCATCGCCTCCAGCGCGGCCTCGTCGGTGGCCGACTCGCGCAGCACCAGGGCCTCGTCCTCGGCGAACACGCACCCGGCGGCGCGGAGCCGGGCGACGAGCGGGTCGGACTCCACGCGAAGACCGTACGGGTGGGCCGGGGTCGCCCTAGCCTGGGCCCGTGATCGAGTACGTCGACCGGGCCAAGACGCTGCCCGCACCGCCCGCCGTCGTCTGGGACGACCTCGTCGCGCCGCGCACCACCGGCGCACGGCCGTGGCTCGTCCTCGAGGCGGAGGAGGTGCCGCCCCGGGTGCTCGAGTCCCAGCGCCCCGGACGCGTCGTGTGGTCGTCGCTGTGGACGGACCGCCCCGACGACGTCGTCACGCTGGACCTGACGCGCGCCGGGGCCGGCTCCAAGCTCCGCGTGCGGGTCTCGACGCCGGACGCGGCGCCCGAGGAGGACGACGTCGCCCGCGCGAGCCGGCGGCTCGGTCAGCTGCTCTACGGCGAGCTGCGCCTCACCTACGGCGCCTGACGCGGGAGCGGTGAGCCTGCGTCCACCGGCCGGCCTCGCCTGGACGCCAGATCACCGCCGCTCGGGCCGCCTGGACGC
>NZ_JBNFNZ010000686.1:0-846 GCF_057364525.1 Aeromicrobium sp. PFPM2_SD2 | reverse complement strand
CACCCCGGGCCGCTGCGCGGCGATCGTCGTCGAGGGCACCGTCGTGGGCCACGCCGGCGAGCTGCACCCCCGCGTCTCCGCGACTGGGGCCTGCCGGCCCGCACGGTCGCGGCCGAGGTCGACCTGGACGCGCTCGTCGCGCCGCGCCCGAGCAGGGACCGGCCCCGTCGTTCTCGACCTTCCCGGTCGCCAAGGAGGACCTGGCCCTGGTCGTCGACGCGTCCGTGCCGTCCCAGCAGGTGCACGACGCGCTGGCCGCGTCCGGACCGCTCGTGGAGTCGGTGCGCCTGTTCGACGTGTACACGGGCGAGCAGCTGCCCGAGGGCAAGAAGTCGCTGGCCTTCGCGCTGCGGCTGCGGGCGGCCGACCACACGCTCGGCGACGACGAAATCAAGGCGGCCCGCGAGGCGGCCGTCGCGGCGGCGGCCGACGCCGCCGGAGCCGTCCTGCGCTGAGCCCGACCGCACGACAGGGCCCCCGGACCGATGGTCCGGGGCCCGTCCGTCGTGGTGGGTCAGAACTGGACGGTGGGGGGCGTGGCCTGGCCCTCCGGCGCCCGGTAGAACTCGCGCTGGCCGACCTTGGCCACGCCGCTGAAGAACATCCACGGGATGGTCGTGACCAGCTTGTTCAGGGTGCTGACGGCGTCGTTGTAGAACTGGCGGGCGAACGAGATCTTGTTCTCGGTATCGCTCAGCTCGGCCTGCAGCTGCTGGAAGTTGGTCGACGCCTGCAGGTCCGGGTAGGCCTCGGCGACGGCCATGACGTTGACGATCGCGTTGTCGAGCCGGGCGTCGGCGGCGCCTTGTCGGCGACCGCTGCCGCCCCCGGGCGGCGCCGGCCGCG
>NZ_JBNFNZ010000685.1:0-848 GCF_057364525.1 Aeromicrobium sp. PFPM2_SD2 | reverse complement strand
GCCCACCAGCGTCCGGCGCGCGCAGCCCGCTCTCGGCCAGCATCGGGTCGGTCGCCTCGAGGTCGCGCACCTGCTCCTCGTCGAGCGTCGCGTCGAGCCAGGGCGACAGCAGCACGACCCCGGACGCTCGCGGCCGCCGACCTCGCGCAGCCGTTGGGCCAGGACGAGCGCCAGCGCGCCGCCGGCCGAGTCGCCCATGACCACCCACGGGCGTCCGTCGTCGACCGCCGACGCGAGCTCGAGCAGCCGGGGGAGCACGTCGTCGACGGTCGCGTCCGGTGCCAGCGGGTAGGCCGGCACCACCACCTCGGCGGGCACGGAGGTGAGCGCACGGACGAGCCGCCAGTAGTCCTTGGTGAGCGGGTGCACGTACCCGCCGCCGTGCAGGTAGAGGACGCGGGCGACCGGGTCCGCCCGCCGCGGCCGGGCGGTCCAGACCGTCATGCCCGCGACCGTCGTCTCGGTGACGTCGAGCCGGCGACGCGTCCAGGCGGTCGGCGGCGCGTTGCCCGAACGTTGCTGCTCGCGGGCCTTGTCCAGGGTGTGCTGCGCGCCCTCGAACGCCTGCTTGTCGCGGTTCGCCCGCATGCCGCGGACGTACGCGCGGGTGTAGAGGCTCGGACGGTCCCCGCCCTCGACGTCCCACATCACATTCCCATCGCCCCGAGTGTGCCGTCGAAGCGACGCGCGTGCACGATGGCGGCATGAGCCTGCTCGGGACCGACCTGCCGTTCGTCGGAGCGCCCATGGCCGGGGGCTCCTCGACCGTCGACCTCGCGGCCGCCGTCGCGGACGCCGGCGGGCTCGGGATGCTCGCGGCCGGCTACCGGACGCCGACGACCTGGCGC
>NZ_JBNFNZ010000684.1:0-850 GCF_057364525.1 Aeromicrobium sp. PFPM2_SD2 | reverse complement strand
CGCACCGACAGCGGCAGCGGGGTCCCAGCCGGCCAGACGTCCGAGCTGCACCAGCGGCGGCGCGACCGGCGAGTCGCGCAGCATGACGGCCGGGGCGCCGGCGCGGACGCATCCGTCCTCGACCACGACCATCTGGTCGACGAACGGCACGACCCGCTCCATGCGGTGCTCGGCCAGCACGACGGTCAGGCCGAGGTCCTCGACCAGGCGCGCCAGGGTGGCCAGGACGTCCTCGGCCGCGGTCGGGTCCAGCGCGGACGTCGGCTCGTCGAGCACCAGCACCCGCGGGTGCATCGTCAGCACGGCGCCGATCGCGACGCGCTGCTGCTGGCCGCCCGACAGCGCCCGCAGCGAGCGTGAGCGCAGGTCGGCGATGCCGAGCAGGTCCAGCGTCTCCTCGACCCGGCGACGCATCGTGCCCGGCGCGACGCCGAGCTGCTCCATGCCGTAGGCCAGCTCCTCCTCGACGGTGTCGGTGACGAAGCCGGCGAGCGGGTCCTGCGGCACCGAGCCGACGAGGTGGGCCAGGTCCCGGGGCGGACGGTGGCGGATGCTGCGCCCCTCGACGAGCACGTCGCCCTCGAGGTGGCCGCCGGTGAAGTGCGGGACCAGGCCGTTGAGCAGGCCCAGCAGCGTCGACTTGCCCGAGCCGGTGCGGCCGGCGACGAGGGTCATCTCGCCCTCGGCGAGGCGCAGGTCGACGTGGCGCAGCACGGGATCGGCCAGACCGTCCTCGGTGGCGTAGCGGAAGGAGACGTCACGCAGCTCGATCACGACGCGACCTCCTGCCGGCGCGGACGGGCGGCGCGGCGGACTCGACCGCACAGCTGCTAAGAGACGGCTGAGCACT
>NZ_JBNFNZ010000683.1:0-850 GCF_057364525.1 Aeromicrobium sp. PFPM2_SD2 | reverse complement strand
CGACGGCGACACCGACGCCACCGCGGACGACCTGCGCGCGCCGCCGAGCAGGCCGCCGCGTGTGCGTCCTGACCATCGACCCCGCCCGGCGCCTGGCCCAGTCGATGGGCCTGACCGAGCTCGACAACGTCCCGCGGCCGGTGGCCGGCGTCGAGGGGCCCGGCCGGCTCGACGCGATGATGCTCGACATGAAGCGCACCTTGACGAGGTCGTCGAGGCGCACGCGAGCCCGGACAAGGCCCGCCAGATCCTGGCCAACCCCTTCTACCAGGCGTTGTCGAGCTCGTTCGCGGGCACGCAGGAGTACATGGCCATGGAGAAGCTCGGCCAGCTGCACCGCGACGCCTCGCGCGACGCCGACGGCTGGGACCTCATCGTCGTCGACACCCCGCCGTCGCGCTCCGCCCTGGACTTCCTGGACGCGCCGGAGCGGCTCTCGTCGCTGCTGGACGGCCGCTTCATCCGGCTGCTGCTCGCACCGGCCAAGGGTCCGGCCCGGCTGTTCGGCGCCGGCTTCGGCGTCATCACCTCGATGATGAACAAGCTGCTCGGCGCCCAGGTGCTGACCGACGTGCAGACGTTCGTCGCTGCGTTCGACACGCTGTTCGGCGGCTTCCGGCAACGCTCGGAGCAGACCTACGCGCTGCTGCAGGACCCGCGCACGGCGTTCCTCGTCGTCGCGGCGCCCGAGGCGTCGGCCCTGCGCGAGGCGTCCTACTTCGTCGAGCGCCTGGCCGCCGACCGGATGCCGCTGGCCGGGCTCGTGGTGAACCGGGTCAGCCGCACCGCGGTGGACGTACCTGGGCGCGACGAGGCCGGCCGCGGCGTCCCGCCGCCTGGGCGGCACCGG
>NZ_JBNFNZ010000682.1:0-851 GCF_057364525.1 Aeromicrobium sp. PFPM2_SD2 | reverse complement strand
GGCCCGGCCGCCGCCGTAGCGTCCGACGCGTCCGCCGCGGCGACGTCAAGACCCGCGACTCACCCAGCGCCTGTACACGCACCCGTGGCCGGCCAGCGGGTCGAGCGCGACCCGCGGTACCGACGCATCTGGTCGCGCCCCCAGGCGGTGTGGCTGACCGACTCCTACCCCGGACGCGCGCAGGTGCGGCGCACGGTCGCCACGACGGTGCGCGACGCCCGGCGCCAGCGTCGGACCCCCGTCTTCGTCGTGTACGCCATCACCAACCGCGACTGCGGCTCCTACTCGGCCGGCGGCTACGCACCGCGCGAGTACCACGCGTTCGTGGACGAGGTCGCGCGCGGCCTGCGCGGCAGCCGCGCCATGGTGGTGCTGGAGCCGGACGCCCTGGCCAACCTCGGCGCGTGCGACACCTCGGCCACGACCGGGCTGATGCGCTACGCGACGCGCCGGCTCTCGTCGGCCGGTGCCTGGGTCTACCTCGACGCCGGGCACTCGTCCTGGGTGCCCGCACCGCAGATGGCCCAGCGGCTGAAGGCGGCCGGCGTCGCCCGCGCCCGCGGCTTCGCCACGAACGTCTCCAACTTCAACCGCACCACGCGCGAGCTGCGCTACGCCCGGGCCGTCGTGCGCGAGCTGGCCCGGCGCGGCGTGTCCGGCCGGCGGTACGTCGTCGACACCTCGCGCAACGGCGGGCACCACCGCGTGAGCCACGGCTGGTGCAACCCGTCGTCCGCCCGCCTCGGCCGCAGCCCGCGCATCGTCAACACCACGAACCGCCGGGGCACGCTGGACGCCTACCTGTGGGTCAAGAGCCCCGGCGAGTCCGACGGCAGCTGCCGCGCGGCCAG
>NZ_JBNFNZ010000681.1:0-854 GCF_057364525.1 Aeromicrobium sp. PFPM2_SD2 | reverse complement strand
GCGCGAGCGCCGGCAGGACGGGGTCGCCGGCCGGCTTCGTCCAGGCCTCGAGCCGCTGGTCGAGCAGCGAGGTGTGCACGCGCGCCGCGACCACGTCCTCGTCGCCCAGGATCGCCCGCAGCAGCGCCGTGTTGGTGGCGACGCCGTGGACCCGGGCCCGGCGCAGCGCACCGTCGAGCATCCGCAGCGCGGACGCCCGGTCCGGTCCGTGGGCGATCACCTTGGCCAGCATCGCGTCGTAGTGGACGCCGACCTCGCTGCCGGCCTCGACGCCGGAGTCGACCCGGAGCCCGTGACCGGCGGGGTTCGCGAACGCGACGCCCTCGACGTCGAAGGCGCGCAGCGTGCCGGTCTGCGGACGCCAGTCGTCGGCCGGGTCCTCGGCGTACAGCCGCACCTCGACGGCGTGCCCCGACGGCGCCGGTGGCTCGCCGTCGAGCGGACGTCCCTCGGCCACCGCGAGCTGCAGCGCGACCAGGTCCAGCCCCGTCACCGCCTCGGTCACCGGGTGCTCGACCTGCAGGCGCGTGTTCATCTCCAGGAAGAAGACGCGGTCGCCCTCGACGAGGAGCTCGACCGTGCCGGCGCCGACGTAGCCGGTCGCACCGGCCGCCTTGCGGGCCGCGTCGTGCAGCGTGGCCCGCGCGGCGTCGGAGAGCGCGGGCGCGGGCGCCTCCTCGACGAGCTTCTGGTGGCGGCGCTGCACCGAGCAGTCGCGGTCGCCGACCACCCAGCAGGTGCCGTGCGCGTCGGCCATGACCTGCACCTCGACGTGGCGCGCGGTGGCCAGGTACGGCTCGACGAAGACCGTCGCGTCGCCGAACGCCGACGCCGCCTCGGCGCCCGCCGGGCGA
>NZ_JBNFNZ010000680.1:0-864 GCF_057364525.1 Aeromicrobium sp. PFPM2_SD2 | reverse complement strand
TGCCGCTGCTGCGCGGCACGCCGGCGGGCGCTCGTCTCGCGCCGCGTGCTGCTGCGCGAGGCGATCCTGGGCACGCAGGCGCTGGCCGCGTACTTCGCGCTGAGCAACCTGGACTCGCTGATCGCCCGCAACCGCTTCGACGAGCACGAGGCCGGCCTGTACGCGTCCGGGCTCATCCTGGCCAAGGCGGCGGTGTTCTTCCCGCAGTTCGTGAGCGTCGTGGTGTTCGCCGACCTGGCCGAGGGCGGCGGGGTGCGGGCGCGCACCCGGGCCGTCGCGATGGTCGCCGGGCTCGGCACCGTGGCCACGCTCGGCACCGCCGTCCTGCCCGGGCTGGCGCTCGTGCTGGTGGGCGGCGACCAGTACGCCGAGATCCAGGGCCGGCTGTGGCTGTTCGCGCTGGCCGGGTCGGTGCTCGCCGTCGTGCACCTGCTGCTGTTCGACGCCTTGGCCCGGCACGCCCACGGCGTCACCGTCATGGTGTGGGCCGCGGTCGTCGTGCTGGTGGTCGGCGCCTACGCGCTCGACGTCCACGTCACCGGCCTGGTGACGCTGGTGACCGCGACCGCCGCCGTGCTGGCCGTCGCCCTGTGGTGCGCGTCGTTGGTGCACGACCGCCAGGCCGCCGCGTGACCGCTCGCCTCGACCTGCGTCCCGTCGCCGCGGACGACGTCGCCGGCGTGCACGCCGTGTTCGGCGACCGGCACGTGGACGCACTGCGTCCGGGCGTCACACGCACCCCGACGAGACCGCGCAGATGATCGACCGGGCGGCCGCCGGCTGGCGGGTGCACGGCCTGGACTCGTGGACGGTCCGGCTCGCGGAGCCCGTCGCCGGCGTGCCCGCCGGCACCGTCGTCGGCCT
>NZ_JBNFNZ010000679.1:0-869 GCF_057364525.1 Aeromicrobium sp. PFPM2_SD2 | reverse complement strand
GGTTCCGCCAGGTGTGGCGGGCCGGCGCGGTGGACGTGGCCCTGCGCACGCGCGACGGCGGCTCGCTGGTGCTGGCCACCCTCGAGCGCCGCGACACGTACCGCGTGGCGTCCGGGCGGCAGGTGACCTGGCCGGGCGGCTCGCCGCAGCAGGCGTTCCTGGCCGGGGCGGCATCTCCAGCAGCGGGACGCTGACCTACGCCCACCAGGTAGTGCTGCACGTGCCCGGCGACGGCGGACCGGTGGTCGCCCTCGGCCAGCTCGGCGGCGTCACCGGCGCGACGTGCGCTAGCTACTCGGCGGCCTTGGGGGCCTCGCGGTAGGCGGGCAGGTCGCCCGAGCGCCAGGCGGTCAGCAGCTCGTTCGTCGCGGACGTGCCGCGCTCGGCGACCGTGGCCTCGTCGGCCCAGTGCACCGCCTTGATCTCCGAGGGCTGCAGCGCGAAGGACTCGACCAGGCTCGCGTCGGCGACGCCGAGGTCGAAGACGAAGACGCACGCGTCGTCCCAGCCGCGCCACGCGGGCAGCCAGTTGACCGTCACCAGGCCCCGGACCTCCACCGTGATGCCGAGCTCCTCCTGCAGCTCGCGGACGAGCCCCTGCGCGGGCGGCTCCAGCGGCTCGACGACGCCGCCGGGCAGGTCCCACTCGCGCTTGTAGGTCAGCTCGCAGAGCAGGACGCGTCCCTGCTCGTCGCGCAGCAGGCCCTGGGCGATGACCCGCTTGGTCGGCAGCCCGGCGTTGAGCATCGCGATGAAGCCGTCGCGGGTGGTCGGGGACGGGTCGCCGCTCACCCGGCCGAGCACGATGCGGTCGGCGGTGCCCTCCGGCCGGCGGCTGACGCCCTCGCGGCGCAGGCCGGCCAGCGTCG
>NZ_JBNFNZ010000678.1:0-870 GCF_057364525.1 Aeromicrobium sp. PFPM2_SD2 | reverse complement strand
CCGGACGCAGCGCCGCCAGCACCGCGGTGACCGCGTCGGGCTTGTGCGCGTAGTCGACGACGGCGGTGAACTCCTGGCCGCGCTCGACCCGCTCCATGCGGCCGGGGACGCCCGTGCTGCGGCCGATGCCGGCGACGAGCTCGCGCGTGTCGTGGCCGGCGGTGCTCAGCGCGGCGACGACGGCGAGGGCGTTGGACACGTTGAACACGCCGGGCAGCGGGACGCTCATCTCCAGCTCCAGCCCGTCCGGGCCGAGCACGACGAGGTCGGAGCCGAGCCGGTGCGGCCGGACGTTGACCGCGCGCCAGTCGGCCGGGCGTCCCTCGACCGAGAAGGTCGTGACCGGCAGGGTCGTCCGCTCGACCAGCAGGCGTCCGTGCTCGTCGTCGACGTTGAGGACGGCGTGCCGGGCGTGCTCGGGGGTGAACAGCGAGGCCTTCGCCTCGAAGTAGGACGCGACGTCGCCGTGGAAGTCCAGGTGGTCGCGGCCCAGGTTCAGGAAGACCGCGACGTCGAACGCGAACCCGTCGACGCGGCCCTGCACGAGCGCGTGGCTGGACACCTCCATGGCGCACAGGCGCACGCCCTCCTCGCGCATGACCGCGAAGAGCGCCTGCAGCTGCGGGGCCTCCGGGGTGGTGAGCGCCGACGCGGCCGGGACGCCGCGCACCCGGGTGCCGATAGTGCCGACGACCGCCGCCTGGTCCGCGCCGAGGGCGGCTCGGCAGGTACGTCGTGGTGGTCTTGCCCTGGGTGCCGGTCACGCCGAGCGTCGTGAACGCCTGCGACGGGTGGTCGTACAGGTCGGCGGCCAGCCCGGCGAGCGCCGAGCGCGGGGCCGGGTGGACGAGCACCGGCAGCGAGCCGTCG
>NZ_JBNFNZ010000677.1:0-873 GCF_057364525.1 Aeromicrobium sp. PFPM2_SD2 | reverse complement strand
AGGAACGCGTCGACCGCCGCGGGCGGCAGCGCGTCGACCAGCACGTGGTCGCCGGTGCTCGGCGTGGGCCCTCGGGGTCCATGTGCAGCCGAGTCAGGCCCGCGGACGGCGCCCGGCCGAACGTGTCCATCTCCGGGGCGAGGTCGCGCAGCGGCTGCAGCAGCAGGCCCGCGCTGTGGTCGTCCTCCTGCAGCACCGCGTCCATGACGACGACCTGGCGTCCGGACAGGAACGGCGGCAGCTCGGGCATCGCCGGGAAGCTCATGAGCCGCAGCGAGCTCGTGACCGTCGTGGGCAGGCGGCGGGTCCACCGGGCCCAGGCGTGTGCGACCTCCGCGGCCATCTGCCCGGGCCACAGCATGACGCCGGCGTGGACGTCGGGAACGGCGAGCAGCTCGATCTCGACCGCGGTGACGACGCCGAAGCCGCCGCCCCCGCCGCGCAGCGCCCAGAACAGGTCCTTCTCGTGGGCGTGGTCGGCACGGCGCAGGACGCCGTCGGACGTCACGACCTCGACCGCGACCAGTGGTGGCAGGCCAGGCCGTGCGAGCGGCCGAACCACGACAGCCCGCCGCCGAGCGTGTAGCCGGTGACGGCGACGTCCGGCGCGCTGCCGTGCATCGCGGCCAGCCCGTGCGGGGCGGCCGCCTCGACGACGTCCTGCCAGATCGTGCCGCCGAGCACCCGGGCGACGCGTCGCTCGGGGTCGACGGTGACGCCGGTGAGGCCGTGCAGCCGCAGCAGGACGGCGTCGTCGACCCGTCCGACGAGTGGCGCGGCGGCGTGCCCGGTGCTCATCGGGGCGACGCGCAGGCCGGCGGCGCGGGGCGGCGCGGACCACGTCGACGACGTCCTGGGGCGAGCGCGGGACGG
>NZ_JBNFNZ010000676.1:0-878 GCF_057364525.1 Aeromicrobium sp. PFPM2_SD2 | reverse complement strand
GTCCCACGCCTCGAGCAGGCCGCCGAGCCACCTCGGCCCAGCCGTTGTCGTCGGTGTCGCGCTCGCCGCCGCCGACCAGGACGACCAGCTCGGCCCGGCCCTCCGGGTCCTGCACCTGGTCGACGAGGCCGGCGGTGGTCACGACGGTGCGGATGCTCGTCGCCTTCGCGTCGGCGTCCTCACCGCCCACGTACGCGCGGGCCAGCACGGCGCCGACCCGGGTGTAGACGTCCTCGGACGCCGGAACGTCGGCGACGCCGCGCGACGCCTCCTCCGCGACGCTCTGGGCGTACTGGCGCTCGGCGGGGTCGAGCAGGCGCTCGGTGAAGCCGATGCGGCCCGTGTACGTGGCGCCCGCGGCCTGCAGCGCCTTGGCCACCCGCTCGGCGTCGTCGTCGGACGCACCGGGAAGGGTCACCACGAGCGCACGACGGTCGGCCAGCGCACCGGCGACCAGCTTGTCGCCGGCCTCGTCCACGAACGCGGACTCGACCGGGTCCTGCGCGGACGCCTTGGCCGGCTGCTCGCCGGTCTTCGCGGCCGGTCGGACGCTGGCCACCTCGTCCAGCGGGCCGACGCCGAGGGCGATGCCCACGGCCAGGCCGACGGCGATCAGGGAGCCGCCCACGACGGCGCTGCGGACGCGGCTCATGCGAACCACCCCCGCACGTCGTCGGCGACGGGCCGGATCCAGTCACCGAGCGCCTCGAACCAGTCCTGGCCCACCGGCGTGGTGGCGATGGCGGCCACGACGGCGACCACCGCGACGAGGGCGAGCAGCACCAGCGGCCACGAGCTGGCCCGCTGGCGGTAGAACGCACCGAGCGCCTTGGCGTCGACCACCCGGGAGCCGGCCCGCACGCGCGAGAGCAGCGCGG
>NZ_JBNFNZ010000675.1:0-879 GCF_057364525.1 Aeromicrobium sp. PFPM2_SD2 | reverse complement strand
CGAGGCAGGCCAGCAGCACGCCCGGCGTGGGCGAGGCCGCCGCCCCCAGCGTGCCCAGGGCGGCGAGGAGCAGCTGGGCGCCGATGAGCCGGCGTCGGTCCAGCACGTCACCCAGCGGCACGAGGGCGACCAGGCCCACCAGGTAGCCGACCTGTCCCACGGCGACGATCCAACCCAGGTCGGACTGGGCCACCCCCAGGTCCCCTCCAACCAGGGCCAGCACGGGCTGGGCGACGTAGATCGTCGCGACGGCGACCGAGCACACGGCGGCGAGCAGCAGGCGTCGTCCGGGCGCCAGCGTCACGTCGTCTCCGTCGGTAGTGAATTGCAACTCATCGACCGTAGGGCACCATGGTCTTGATCTGCAACTCATCGGGAGGCGTCATGAACCCTGTCGTCGGCGCTGGCGACGTGACCTGGACCGACCCCACGTGTCCGGTCGCGCGGACGCTCGACCTCGTCGGGGACCGTTGGAGCCTGCTCGTCGTCCGCGACGCCATGGACGGCGCGCGGTCGTTCACCGAGTTCCAGCAGCGCACTGGCATCGCGCGCAACATCCTCACCGACCGGCTCCGCCGTCTCGTCGAGCGCGGCCTGCTCGAGCGCGAGACGGCGCCGTCCGGGCGGCGCCAGGTCTACGTCCTGACCGACGCCGGCCGGGACCTCTTCACGGTCGTCGTGGCGCTGCGCCAGTGGGGCGAGCGGCACGCGTTCGCCGCGGACGAGGACCGCTCCGTCCTCGTCGGCCAGGACGGCCGCCCGGTCGCCCCGCTCCGCCCCACCGACGTCCGAGGCGAGCCCGTGGACGTCGGCTCCACCACCGTCCGACGACCGGGCTGACCGGCGCGACGCGCTCCCCGGACGCACGGGGCCGCCCCG
>NZ_JBNFNZ010000674.1:0-886 GCF_057364525.1 Aeromicrobium sp. PFPM2_SD2 | reverse complement strand
CCGCCGTCAGCAGGGCCGCCGCCGGCACGGACGGTCGCGTCACCAGCGCGGCCGGCGGGTCGTCGAGCCAATCGGTCGGGACCGGTCCGCGGCGGAAGTCGTCGGTGGCGACCAGCCGGCGCAGGAAGCCGAGGTTGGTCGTGAGGCCCTGCACGAAGGAGTCGTCGAGCGCGTCGAGCATCGCGTCGATCGCGACGTCGCGGTCGTCCCGCGCGTGACCAGCTTGGCGATCATCGGGTCGTAGGACGTCGACACCTCGCCGGGCCCGTCGTAGGCCGTCTCGACGCGGGCCCGGCCGCTGAGCGCGAGCTCCTCGATCGTCCCGGCCTGGGGCAGGAAGCCGGCGTACGGGTCCTCGGCGTAGACGCGCACCTCGAGGGCGTGGCCGTCGAAGCCGATCTCGTCCTGGGCCAGCGGCAGCGGCTCGCCGGCGGCGACCGCGAGCTGCCAGGCGACGAGGTCGGTGCCGGTGACCTCCTCGGTGACCGGGTGCTCCACCTGCAGGCGGGTGTTCATCTCCAGGAAGAAGGCCTCGTCGCCCGCGACCAGGAACTCCACGTGCCGGCACCGACGTAGCCGACCTCGTGGGCCAGGGCCACGGACGCGTCGTGCAACCGCTCACGCAGGGCTTCCGGCAGGTCGGGCGCGGGGGCCTCCTCCAGCACCTTCTGGTGGCGACGCTGGGCGGAGCAGTCGCGCGTGCCGAGGTGGACGACGTGGCCGTGCTCGTCGCCGAAGACCTGCACCTCGACGTGGCGGCCGCCCTCGACGTAGCGCTCGACGAGGAGCGTGTCGTCGCCGAACGCGGCGGACGCCTCGCGGGCCGCGCGGGCCAGGGCGTCGGCCAGTCCCTCGGGGCGCACGGCACGACGTTGCATGCCCTTGC
>NZ_JBNFNZ010000673.1:0-887 GCF_057364525.1 Aeromicrobium sp. PFPM2_SD2 | reverse complement strand
CGGCGGCTCCACGCCGCTCAGCGACACCGACGCCGGCGAGCAGCCGACGCCGGTCCATGAGCGCCGCCCCGGTCAGCAGGCAGACGAGCAGGGCGGTCCGGTCGCCCGGGGCAGGGTCGGGGGTGCGTCCACCGGGGCATCGTGGCAGCGGGACGCTGCCGACGTCCCGGGAACGGCGCACCTGCGAGGATGGCGGCGTGCTGATCCTCGCCGGAACCCCCATCGGACAGGTCGCGGACGCCTCGAGCCGGCTGGGCGAGGTGCTGGCGTCCGCGGACGTCGTCGCCGCCGAGGACACCCGCCGCCTGCGCCGCCTGCTGGGCGAGCTCGGCGTCGAGCCGAGCGGACGCGTCGTGTCCTACTTCGAGGGCAACGAGGAGCGCGCACCTGCAGCTGCTCGACGAGCTGCGGGCCGGCGCGACCGTCGTCGTGGTCACCGACGCGGGCATGCCGAGCGTCTCGGACCCCGGCTACCGGCTCGTCGCCGCCGCCGTCGAGGCGGACGTCCCGGTGACCGCGGTGCCCGGCCCCTCCGCCGTGCTGACCGCGCTGGCCGTCTCCGGGCTCCCGGTCGACCGGTTCTGCTTCGAGGGCTTCCTGCCGCGCAAGGCCGGTGAGCGCGGACGCCGCCTGGCCGAGCTGTCCGCCGAGCCGCGCACCATGGTGTTCTTCGAGTCGCCGCACCGCACCGAGGCGACCCTGCGCGACATGGCCACGGCCTGGGGCGCCGACCGCCCGGCGGCCGTGTGCCGCGAGCTGACCAAGACGTACGAGGAGGTCCGGCGCGCGGCGTCGCCGAGCTGGCCGCCGTTGGTGCGCCGGGCTCGAGCACGGCGTGCGCGGCGAGGTCACGCTCGTCGTCTCCGGCGCCTGGCCGAGCCAGCGCG
>NZ_JBNFNZ010000672.1:0-894 GCF_057364525.1 Aeromicrobium sp. PFPM2_SD2 | reverse complement strand
CCGGGGGTCGGCGCGACCGGTCTCGACGAAGGCGTCGTGGGCCCGGCGCAGCCGGCGGACGAGCGCGACCGGGTCGGCACCCGGCGGCACCGCGACGTCGTGGCTGCGTCCCATGTCCGGAGTGTACGCACCGGCGTGACGCCGGTCACTGCCTCTCGAGCGTCAGGGCCGGTCGTCGTGGCTCCAGTCGACGTCCTCGCGCACGACGCGGGCCGGGACGCCGGCGACGACGGTGTGCGGGGGCACCTTCTGGCCACGGACGACGCTGCGCATGGCGACGACGGCGCCGTCGCCGACCTCCGCGTGCCCGGTGACGACCGCGTCGCGGCACAGCCACACGTGCGTGCCGAGCCGGACGTGGGCACCGAACGGGTTGAGCCGCTCCCCCGTGCGGCGGTCGGCCAGCCGGTGCATGTCGTCGGTGGCCACGTACGCGTTCGCGGCCCACAGCTGGTCGGGCCCGGCGACGACGGTGCCGCCGTTGCGTGCGTCCACGACGGCGCAGCGGGTGGCCACGAGCGGGCCGTGCAGGACGATCGCCGACCCGCCGCCGCAGTAGATCTCGCCCGCCGTCAGCTGCACCCCGGCGTCGAGGAAGACGGTGGCGCCGTCGCCCCCGACGAGCAGGGCGGACAGCCACGTCATCGGCGAGCCGACGACGACCAACGCGTCGTGGAACGGGATGAGGGTCAGGTCGTGCAGCACCCGGTCGGGCAGCGCGGCGCCCTCGGCCAGGTACAGCGCGTTGCCCTGGGCGTCCCACCAGTCCGGCAGCCCGTCGGTCGCCCGGTGCCAGTCGCGGGCGTCCAGCACGTCGGCCTCGACGCCGGCGGAGCGGAGGCGCTGACGGTGCTCGGGAGTCACCCGCCGCATCCTGCCACCCGCGGCGGGCCC
>NZ_JBNFNZ010000671.1:0-899 GCF_057364525.1 Aeromicrobium sp. PFPM2_SD2 | reverse complement strand
GGGTGCAGCGGCTCGGACCAGGTGCCGGCGAGCTCGTCGACGACCCGGCCGTGCACCGCGACCGCCTCGTCGACGCGGCCGGCGTCGCCGTGCAGGTCGATCAGCGCGGCCCCGGCGTGGATCGGCACCGTGACGTCGTCGCGCCAGACGGACTCGACGTGGGCCAGGTCGGTGGGGTCGGGCTGGTCGCCGCGCCCGGCCATGACCAGCAGCGCCAGGGCGGTCATGGACCCGCGGCACTCGCTCGGGGCGTCGTCGGGCAGCCGGGACATGCGCACCACGTCGTCCCACGTCCCGCGCAGGTAGGCGACGAGCGCGCCGAAGAAGCGGCCGTCGAAGCCGTACGGCGCCCACTGGTGACCGGTGGCGACGGCGCGCTCGTGCAGCACGGCGAAGTCGCGGGCGGCGCCGTCCAGGTCGCTGGAGTTGAGCCGCAGGAACCCCCGGTGGTGCAGGGCCCGCAGCTCGCCCATCACGTCACTCTCGGTGCGGAACGCCTGCGCGAGCTCGGTGTAGCGGCGGGCGGCGTCGTCGACGGCCAGGCTGCGGCGCACGAGCACGCGGGTCGCCGCGGCACGGGCGTCGGCCCGCAGGGCCGGGTCGTCGACCTTCTCGCTCAGCGTGACGGCGTGCTCGGCGTGCTCCAGCGCCTCGTCGTTGCGCCAGGAGTCGGCCAGCACCCGGGACCGCAGCACGTGGGCACGCACCGCCAGGGGCGAGTCGTCGGGCAGACCGTCGAGCAGCTCCTCGCTGAGCCGCAGGGCGTCGTCGTCGCGACCGGCGGTCTGCGAGAGCTCGCCGAGGGTCAGCAGCAGCCGCACCCGGTCGGGGCCGGGCTCGGGGCGGGCGTCGAGGTGCTGGCGGACGAACGACAGCGCGCGGACGAGCCGACCGGACAG
>NZ_JBNFNZ010000670.1:0-902 GCF_057364525.1 Aeromicrobium sp. PFPM2_SD2 | reverse complement strand
CGCGCGGCCTGCGCCGCGTCCTCGTCCTCACCGCGAGCCGCCACGCGGGCCCCTTCACGGGCGGCGTCGACCAGCCGCACCTGGGTGACGCCCAGCGACACCACCCAGACGAGGAGCAGCCCGACGACGACCGCGAACGGCGCGAGCACCGCCGTCTCGGCCGTGACCGTGCCGCGCTCGCGGTGCGCGCTCACCACGGGATCCGCATGCCGAAGAACGGCTTGCTCAGCGGACCGAAGGACGACCGCAGCAGCTCGTCGAGGTCCCAGACCTGCGGGACGAGCTGCTCCAGGTACGGGGCGATGCCGCCCCCGATGCACAGCGCGAACGCCGTGCACCCGATCGTGGCCACCGCGTACTCGGCGGTGGTGGCGCCGCGCTCGTCGCGCTGCCGCAGGACGTGGGGCATGGCTGCCTCCTCTGGTAAGTCGGCGCGGCCGGGCGACCTGCTCGGCCGCCCGGCCGCCAGGGGGTCAGAACGGGAGCAGGTCGGGGATCTTGCCGATGACGTCCTTGACGAGGTCGCCGAACCAGTCGCTCTGGCCGATCTTGACCAGCACGCCGCCGACGGTGCAGGCCCCGAGCGTGCCGACCGTGTACTCGGCGGTGGTCATGCCGAGCTCGTCGCGACGTCGGCGCAGGCGGGTGAGGGTGTTCTTCATGGTTCCTCCTGGAAGTGGTGGAGCTTTCACGCAGAACATGGGTGCCGATCAGCCCCGATCTGCGACCGCGCCGTCGAGCTGTGGACGTCCGCGGCGAGCGGGCGGCGCTGTGGACGTCAGGGCAGCAGCCCCGACAGCGCACCGATGACGGTCGGCGCCACCCCGACCAGGAAGAACGCGGGCAGGAAGCACAGTCCGAGGGGCGCGGCCGTGCGCACGCCGACGGCCCGGGCCACGCCG
>NZ_JBNFNZ010000669.1:0-905 GCF_057364525.1 Aeromicrobium sp. PFPM2_SD2 | reverse complement strand
GCGCGCCGCGCGTCCGTCGTCGCCAGCGACCTGACGCCCGCCCTGCTCGAGGCCGGCCGCCGCCACGCCGAGTCGCTCGGGCTCGACCTCACGTGGGACGAGGCCGACGCCGAGGCCCTGCCCTACGACGACGCCTCCTTCGACGTGGCCCTCTCGTGCGTCGGCATCATGTTCGCCCCGCACCACCAGGACGCCGCCGACGAGCTCGTGCGCGTCGTCCGTCCCGGCGGTCGCGTCGCGCTGCTGTCGTGGACGCCGCAGGGGTTCATCGGCCAGATGTTCGCCACGATGCGCCCGTTCGTGCCGGCCCCTCCCCCGGGCGTCCAGCCGCCGCCGCTGTGGGGCGACGAGCAGCACGTCCGGACGCTGCTCGGCGACCGGGTCGAGGACGTCCGCACGTCGACGCGGGTGCTGCGCGTCGACCGGTTCGGCTCGGGCCAGGAGTTCCTGGACTTCTTCAAGGCCAGCTACGGCCCCACCATCACCGCGTACAAGGCGGTCGCGGACAACCCGCGGCGCGCGGCCGAGCTCGACCGCGCGCTCGTGGAGCTGGCCGAGGCCTACGCGCCCGAGCCGGGCGTCCTGGAGTGGGAGTACCTGCTGCTGACCGCCACGCGGCGCTGAGCTAGGCCAGGCGCTCGACGGCGGCCGCGACGCGCTCGTCGGTGGCGGTGAACGCCACCCGGACGTGCTGGGCGCCGCGGGGTCCGTAGAAGTCGCCCGGCGCGACGAGGATGCCGCGCTCGGCCAGCCACGCCACCGTGTCGCGGCACGGCTCGCCCCGGTCGCCACAGGTACAGGGCGCCCTCGGAGTGGGTGATCTCGAAGCCCGCGCCCTCGAGCGCCGCGCGCAGCGACGCCCGCCGCGCCCGGTAGCGCTCGCGCTGCTCGTCGACCGTGACGCG
>NZ_JBNFNZ010000668.1:0-906 GCF_057364525.1 Aeromicrobium sp. PFPM2_SD2 | reverse complement strand
CCCGTGGCCGCGGCGTCGGTGCCGCGCTGCTCGACGCTGCCTCGTCGCCGCGCGCACGTCCGGGCTGGCCGAGGTGCGGCTGTGCTCGCTGCCCGAGATGACGACGGCCCACCGGCTGTACGGCTCGCGCGGCTTCGTCCGGCGGCCGGACCTGGACTGGCGCCCCGTTCCCGGACGTCCTGCTGTGGGGCTTCGCGCTGGACCTCGCCGCCCGCTGAGCGCCGCGGGACCGGGTGCCGCACCGGCAGGCCGGTGAGGAAGGATGGACCGGTGCCTCGACCCGTCCGTCCCGCCCCCGCACCGGGCGCCGCGGACGTCCCGCGCACCGCCCGACAGGTCGTCCTCGGGCCGTTCACCCGGAACCGGCGGCTCGTCGCACTCAGCTACCCGCTGATCGTCCTGTGGCAGCTGGGCGAGGCGGCCGTGCCGGTGATGGTCGGCGTGGTCGTCGACCGGGGCACCGCCACCGGGGACCTGGGCCCGTTCCTGCTGGCCTGCCTGGGGCTGGCCGTCGTCTTCCTCGTGTTCAGCCTGAGCTACCGGTTCGGCGGACGCATGACGCTGCGCGCCCAGCAGGCCGAGTCGCACCGGCTCCGGCTCGAGGTCGCGGGCCACGTGCTCGACCCGCGCGGGCTGCGCGACGAGCAGCTCTCCGGCGAGACGCTGTCGCTGGCCACCTCCGACGCGGACAAGGTCTCCATGCTGGTGCGCCAGCTCGGCTACACCCTCGCGTCGCTGGTGACGGTCGTGCTCACCGCGGTCTACCTGCTGCAGGTCGACGTCACCCTCGCGCTCGTGGTGCTGCTCGGCCTGCCGGTCACGGTCGCGCTGACCCAGGCCGTCTCCCCCACGGTCGCCCGCCGCACCGAGCGCGAGCAGGCCGCCCTGGCCCGCGTGGCCAGGCTG
>NZ_JBNFNZ010000667.1:0-909 GCF_057364525.1 Aeromicrobium sp. PFPM2_SD2 | reverse complement strand
GCCCCAGCGCCACGACGTCGGCGGCCATGTGGCCCGGCGTCCGAGAGCAGCGCGAGCGAGCCGGACGCGAGCCCCCGCGACCAGCTCGACGACGAAGAAGGCCAGCACCAGCGCGAACGCGGCGGCCAGCCCGCCAGCGGTGACGACCTCCGGCGTGCCCGTGGGCGTGCCCGTGCCCGTGCCCGGCGCCCATCAGCGCTCCCCGGTCTGGGTGGGGCACAGCGTGACGCGGTCGCCGGTGGCGGTCAGCAGCTGCTCGGCCGCGGCCAGCACGGCGAGCACGTGGTCGGGTCGCGACACCCGGTACAGCGACGCGCGTCCCACGGCACGGACGTCGACCAGGCCGCAGTCGCGCAGGCAGGCCAGGTGCTGGGAGGCGGTGGACTGGGCCAGGCCGAGGTGCTCGGTGAGCCCGCGGACGTTGTGCTCGCCGAGCAGCAGGTGGCGCAGGATGGCGACGCGGGACGGGTCCCCCATCGCCCGGAGCAGCGACGCCGCCGCCTCGCTGGCCGCGCGCTCGTCGAGGGCGGTGTCGGGAGCGCCCAGCGCCTGATCCATCGTCATGCACCGATGTTATGGGCAGACGGCGATGAGCGTCCAGCGCCGTCCATGAGAGCACTCTCACGGGGCGGACGCTTGGACGCGCGCGAGCGGGGTATCGACCCCGGAGAGGCCGGACACCGAGGTCCGGCCCCTGCCGAAGGAGGCAAGTCATGGACTGGTGGGTCTGGCTCATCATCGCCGTCGTCGTCGTGGCGATCATCGCCGCGATCGCGCTCGCCGCACGCAAGCGCTCCGCCGCGCACCGGCACGAGGTCGAGCAGCGTCGCCGCGCGGAGGCCGCGAAGATCCGTGAGGAGGCGAAGGCCGAGGAGATCGCCGCGCAGCGCCGCGCCGCGGCCGCGTCGG
>NZ_JBNFNZ010000666.1:0-910 GCF_057364525.1 Aeromicrobium sp. PFPM2_SD2 | reverse complement strand
CGGGAGGACGACGTGGGGGCTCGGCGTGCGGGGTGGGCGTGGCCGACGCGGTGGGGCTTCGGCGACTGCGTGGTGGCGGTGGCCGAGGGCTCGGCCGACGGCTCGTCGTCGCCGCCCGAGCAGGCGGTGAGCAGCAGCGCGGACATCATGACGGCGCCTGCGGCGCGGACCCCCAGCATGCTGTCGACCCTAGCCACGTCCGCCCGCCGCGTCGTGGCGACGGCCGACCCCGCGCTCCCCTACGGTGGCGCCCATGACGGACGCCGCCTCGCCCCTGCAGCACGAGATCGACGTGTGGTGGAGGGCGGTGAACGACCTGGCCGACCTGCTCGACTCGCTCGACCCGGACGACTGGCACCGGCCGACCGACCTGCCCGGCTGGGACGTCCACGCCGTCGTCGCGCACACCGCGCACCTGGAGCACCTGACCGCCGGCGCCGCCACGACGAGGTGGCCTTCGAGCGTCCGGCCCACGTGCGCAGCGACATGGGCCTGTTCACCGAGGCGGGCGTCGTCGCCCGCGCCGACCGCACGCGGCCGAGCTCGTCGACGAGATCCGCACCGACACCGCCCGCCGCCACGAGCAGCTGCTGGCCGACCCGCCGACCCAGCCGGACGAGCCCGCCCTGGGCCTGTTCGGCGCGATCGGCTGGACGACGCGCACGCTGCTGCGCAACCGTCCGCTGGACGTGTGGATGCACGAGCAGGATGTCCGCCGCGCCGTCGGACGTCCGGGCGGGCTCGACTCCCCCGCCGCCGCCCACGTCGTCGACTACCTCAGCGAGAGCCTCGGCTACGTCCTGGCCAAGCGGCTCAAGGAGGCGCCCGGCACGGCGCTCGTCGTCCACGTCGAGGGCCACGAGCCGGTCACCGCGCGCGTCCGCGACGACGGGCGCGGCGCCGTGGCGCC
>NZ_JBNFNZ010000665.1:0-910 GCF_057364525.1 Aeromicrobium sp. PFPM2_SD2 | reverse complement strand
CATGTGCTCGCGCACCGGCCCGAGCAGGTCGACCAGGGCGAGGGCCCGGTCCCGGGGCGAGCGGCTCGAGCAGCAGCTGCTCCAGCACCTCCTGGTGGCCCGGCATCACGCGCTCCAGCCGCTCGCGGCCGGCGGCGGTCAGCGAGACGGCGACGACCCGCTCGTCGTCCTCGCTGGGCCCTCGCGTCACCAGGCCCGCCTTCTCCAGCAGGCCCACCTGGTAGGTGAGGCCGCTGCGGCTGTGGACGATGCCGTCGGCGAGGTCGGTCATGCGCACGGCCTCGGCCGGTGCGTAGTAGAGCGTCGCCACCACCTGGAACTGCACGTAGCTCAGGTCCCCGTCCTCGCGCAGCTGCTGCTCGACGGCGTGGCGCAGCATCGCCGCCACCTCCATCACCGCGAAGTACGCGCCCAGCAGGTCCGGGTCCAGCGTCGGCTCGCGAGAAGTCATGTCGGCATCCTACTTGATTCGAATTCGAAGCAGTGCTACGTTCCTGATATCGCTTCGAATTCGAAGCATCTATCGAGAGGCACGATCATGAAGGCAGTCCGGTTCCACCAGTACGGCGCTCCCGAGGTCCTCCGCGTGGAGGAGGTCCCGGAGCCGCTCCCGGCGGCCGGCCAGGTGCGGGTCCGCATCGAGGCCACGTCGTTCAACAACGTCGACGGCAACGTCCGCGCGGGCTTCATGCAGGGCCCGATCCCGGTCGTCCTCCCCCACACGCCCGGCCGGGACGTCGCCGGCACGGTGGACGCGCTCGGCGAGGGCGTCACCGGCCTGCAGGTGGGCGACCGCGTCGTCGGCTTCCTGCCCATGGTCGAGGACGGCGCCACCGCCGAGCTCGTCCTCGTCGCAGCGGACGCAACTGACCGCCGCGCCCACGTCCGTCCCCGCTCGCGGACGCCGCCG
>NZ_JBNFNZ010000664.1:0-911 GCF_057364525.1 Aeromicrobium sp. PFPM2_SD2 | reverse complement strand
CTCCCGCGCGTGCTCGCGGCCGGGCCGAAGGCGTCCAGGACGCCGGCGCGGGCGAGCGCCTGGACGAGCAGCCAGCCGCCGACCCCGGCGACGACCGCGCCCGAGAGCGCGAAGAAGCCCAGGTGCGCGAGCTTGTAGGCCAGGTCCCAGTCGGCGTAGTACGACGACCACTCGTAGAGCGACTCGAAGGCGCCGGCGAGCGCGCCGGCCGCCGCGGCGACGACGACGCCGAAGCGGCGGTAGAGCACCAGCGCGAGCACCAGCTCGGCGCCGAGGCCCTGGAAGAACCCGGAGGCCAGCGTGCTGAAGCCCCACTGCGTGCCGCCGACCACGAGCAGCGAGACCGCCGCGGCGATCAGCTCGGTGACCAGCGCGGCGCCCGGCTTGCGGACGATCAGTCCGCCGACGACGCCGGCGACGAGCCAGACGCCGCCGAACAGTCCGGCGAGCGGCGGGTAGGCGAGGGTCAGCGGCTCGCTGAGCGGCTCGTAGAGCTTCCCCCAGGCCCAGTAGACGACGCCGAAGGCGACGCCCAGGGTGGCGATGGTGACCAGGTCGATCGTGCGGTAGCGCACGAAGAAACCGGTGACGGACGTGTCTGCAGAGCTCGTCATCATGACTCCCTTCGCCGGTACTAACCGGAGCAGGTTCAAGGGTCTGCGGCTTCTCCGCACTCTCAGCGCCCTCTGCGTAGGCGCTCCCCTGTCGTGTGGCTCGACCCTAGCCCGTCGCCGGACGCTCAGGCCAGCAGGTCTCCCTTGCCGAACATCTCGGCGGTCGCCCGGGCCGACGGCGTGCCCGCGTCGAGGTCGGCGCCGGCCTCGCGCAGCACCGCGACGACCTCGTCCTCGCCCCTTGAACACCGCGCCGGCGATCGGGCCTCTGGCCGGCGGTCGTTGACGCCGGTTCAC
>NZ_JBNFNZ010000663.1:0-913 GCF_057364525.1 Aeromicrobium sp. PFPM2_SD2 | reverse complement strand
CGGGCCGCCGACGACGCGACCGCGACCTGGTGCTGGACCGCGAGACCTTCATCCTCGCCGCCGGCGGACGGCGTCCGGTCGCGCTCGATGCCGCACGCAAGGTCGAGGGCGACGAGGCGCTGGCCGCCCGCGTCCTCGACGCCCTCGCCGTCACGCCGTAGGGCCAGCCCTGGCCGTCAGGCCCTTTGCGCTGAGCGTGACGTTGTGTACGTCCGCACCGGCGTGTCGCGTGCAGAACGTCACGCCCAGCGCCATCGCCTCAGTCCAGCCGGAGGGACGCGTGGGCGTCGGCGCGGACGGTGGCGACCTTCGGCATGCCGGGCACCGTGAACGCCAGCGGCTCGGGTCTGGTGAGCCGGACGCGGACGCCGTCCGCCGTGGTGACGACCTCCATGCCCGTGACGCCCTCCCCGCCAGGTGCTCCGGCGACCAGCCGGCGTGCCCGGGCGGGTCGAGCGGCGCGTCCTGCCCGAGGCCGGACGTGTAGACGGCCTCCTCGCGCAGCCCGTCGGCCGCGGCGAGCGCGGCCCCGTCGGCGAGATGGCCGAGCTCCTGCCGGGCCAGGTAGGCGTCGGTCGCGTTGACCACGACGACGGTCAGCATCGCCACGACCAGGAAGAACCCGACGATCATCACGCTGGCGTAGCCCTCGTCGTCACGTCTCATCGAGGCGCCTCGGCCCGGTAGGAGCCGTACGGCTCGGTGTGGGTGCTGTCGACCGCGACCGAGGCGACCGGTCCGCCCAGGACGTCCGGCACGAACGGCAGCCGCTGCGCCCCGCTGACCCGGACCCGCACCGACGAGCCGGGTCGCAGGCAGTCGGACGGCGTCGGGCGGCAGACCACTTGGACGTCGGCGCCGTCGACCCCGCGTCCCTCGAGCGCCGCGGCGGCGGCGAGCCGGGCACGCACCT
>NZ_JBNFNZ010000662.1:0-913 GCF_057364525.1 Aeromicrobium sp. PFPM2_SD2 | reverse complement strand
GCGCGAGCTGGCCGCGCGGTTCTCCGACGCGCCGCTCGCCGAGCGGCAGCAGGCCCCGTACGTGCGGCACTGGAAAAAAAAAAAACCGGCCTGCTCGGCTCGGACGACCTGCACCGCGTGGCCGAGCAGCACGGGCTGCGGGTCACGTTCGTGCCGCACCCGAACGCCCGCGAGCTGTTCACCGGGCTGGTGACCGACGAGCGTGTCGACGTCGTCTCGCCCGACGAGACCCCCTACCGGGCGCTGCTGGCGACGTCCGCGGTGCTCGTCACCGACTACTCGTCGATCACCTTCGACCTGGCCTGGCTCGGCCGGCCCACGGTGTACCTCCAGCACGACCGCGACGAGTTCTACGGCGGGCGCCACAACGTCCGTACCGGCTGGTTCTCCTACGAGGACGACGGGTTCGGCCCGGTGACGCACGACGTGGCCGGCACGGTGCAGGGAGTCGAGGAGGTCCTTTCCGGCTCGGGCGTCTATCGTGCCCGTGTCGCCCGTCTGCTTACGCCGCGCGAGCGGGACGAGGCGAACGCCGAGCTGTTCGACAGAGTCCTGCGCATCCCCTGACGAGACGGCGGGCCCCGGCCCGCGGAACGGTGGCCTCAGCTTCCATGCCGAATCCCTCCCTCTCCCTGGCGGTCCTGCTGACCGACGACGACGTCGAGGCGGTCAGCGCCCTCGGGCGCGCCTGGTGCCCGTCCTGGCCGCGGCACCGGACACGACGTGGTCGTCGCGGTGGCCGAGGGGCTGGACGTCGAGGGACTCACGGCCACGCTGGGCGTCGCGGCCGCGTCGGTGGTGGTGGCGGCCGAGCGCGACCTCATGAACGCCGTCCTGGGTGCCGCGACGTCCGAGCTCGTCACGTTCGTCGAGCCGGGCGAGGAGCTCGACGACCGGTTCGTCGGCCGGGCCC
>NZ_JBNFNZ010000661.1:0-925 GCF_057364525.1 Aeromicrobium sp. PFPM2_SD2 | reverse complement strand
CGGGTCGCGCGAGCACGTCGCGGCCGGCGACGTCTTCCAGGTCAACCTCACCGCGCGGCTCGAGGGGTCGTTCGCGGGCGAGCCGCTCGACCTGTTCGCGCGGGGTGTCGAGGCGCTGCGACCGGCCTACGCGGCGTTCGTCGACGCGCCCGAGGGGGCCGCCGTGAGCCTGTCGCCCGAGCTGTTCCTGCGGCGCACCGGCGACCACGTCCTGACCAGCCCGATCAAGGGCACGGCCCCGCTGTCCGCCGACCCGGACGCCCTCGTCGCCTCCGCCAAGGACCGGGCCGAGAACGTCATGATCGTCGACCTCATGCGCAACGACCTGGGCCGCGTCGCCGAGCCCGGCACCGTGCACGTCCCGGCGCTCCTGCGGGCCGAGCGGCACGCCGTCTGGCACCTGGTCTCCGACGTCGTCGCGACCCTCCCCGCCGGGCACGTCGCCCGGCGCGCTGCTGCGCGCGACGTTCCCGCCCGGGTCGGTCACGGGAGCCCCCAAGGTGCGGGCGATGGAGCTGATCGACGAGATCGAGCCCACCGCCCGCGAGGCGTACACCGGCGCCCTCGGCCGGGTCGGTCCCGGCGGCCTCGAGCTCAACGTCGCCATCCGGACGTTCGAGGTCGCGCGCGGACGCGTGTGGCTGGGGGTCGGCGGCGGCGTCGTGCACGACTCCGACCCCGCTGCCGAGTACGCGGAGTGCCTGGTCAAGGCGCGTCCGCTCGTCGAGGCCGTCGGCGGGTCCCTCGCTCCCGAGCCGGTCCGCACCGAGCGGCCGTCGGTCCCGGTGACGCCTCCGCCGCCGTGGCGGGCCGACGTCGCGCAGGGCGTCTTCGAGACGGCGCTCGTGGTCGACGGGCAGGTCCGGCACCTCGACGAGCACCTCGCCCGGCTGACGGCCAGCGTCGAGCGGCTGTGGGGCGTGAC
>NZ_JBNFNZ010000660.1:0-926 GCF_057364525.1 Aeromicrobium sp. PFPM2_SD2 | reverse complement strand
GCCGGGCCTCAGCCGCTCGGGGCCGCGCTCAGTCGAGGTCGACGAGGTCGACGCCCACGGTGTCGAGCACCGGGTCGGGCAGCGTCTGCGCGGACGCGCTGCGCCGCACCGTCGCCCCGTGTGCGCGCCGCACCCGTGCGAGAGCGCCAGACCCGGCCGTCGTCGTTGGCCTGGCCGTTCGCGCACACGCCGAAGCGGTCCGACAGCGGGCCGGCCAGGCTCACCAGGAACCCGCATCCGCCGCACACGCCGGGCGCCTGCTGGGCCAGCGGGACGTCCGGACCCTGCTCGCCGGCGTACCACCGGTCGGCGGCCTGGTTGCGTCCCTCCAGGGACAGCACGACGCGGCGGCCGAGGCGACCTCGCGCGCGAAGTAGCGGTCGGGCGTCTGCTCCTCGCCGTCGCCGGCGGTCCAGGCCGGGACGAGGCGGACGTCGTCCTCCTCCGGCGGCAGCAGGTCACCGGGGCCGAGGTCGCCGGGACGGATGCGGTCCTTGTACGGCTTCCAGGCCGGCGCGACGATCGCCTCGTCGCCGGGCAGCAGGACGACGTCGTTGACCGTGACGTGGTCGCTGTCGGGGGCGCGGGTGACGTCGGCGGCCCAGTACCAGCCGCGGTAGCCCGGCAGCAGGCAGGCGAAGACGTGGGTGGCCAGCAGCGGGCCGGCGGGACGCACCTCGCGGTGCTCGCCCACCGCCGACGCCTCGGTGCCCTCGAGCACGGCGGCGCGGGCCACGTCGACGGCGGCGGAGAGCACGGCGTCGACGGACGCGTGGTCGGCGTTCGGTGCGGCGGAGGACATGGCTCGATTCTCCCCCAGGGACCATGACCAGCCCAAACCGGGGCGGGACACCGGCCGGGGGGCCGCGGCTGCGGCAGGATGGGCGCGTGCCCGACTCCCCCGACCCCGACGAGCCGCGCTGGCC
>NZ_JBNFNZ010000659.1:0-942 GCF_057364525.1 Aeromicrobium sp. PFPM2_SD2 | reverse complement strand
CGGAGCGGTCCTTGCCGCGAACGAGACGGGCCAGCGGCCACGTGGTGGTGCGCACCGCGCGGCGGCGCGAGACCGAGCCGACCGACTCCACGACGTCCGGGACGCCGGCCGCCGAGGCGAGCCCGTCCTCGAGGCCCGTGACGTCGCCTCGCCGATGCCGGGAACCTCGGCCGTGCCGACGACGTCGGCGATGCCCGACGCGATGCCGCTCAGCTCGGTGCCGAGACGCTCGCGCGAGGCCTGCTTGGCCCGGATGCGGCGGGCCAGCTCACGCTTGAGGTCGTCCACGCCGTCGCCGCGCGCGGCCGAGATGCCGATGACCGGGACGTCCGGCAGGCCCTCCTCGGCGAGGATGCGGCGCAGGTCCGCCAGGGCGCGCTCGCGCTGGTCGAAGGGGATGCGGTCGATCTGGTTGAGCACGACGATCGTGACGTCCGCGTACGCGGCCATCGGCCGGATGTAGCGGTCGTGGATGGCGGCATCGGCGTACTTCTGGGGGTCGAGCACCCACACCAGCGTGTCGGAGTACGGCAGCAGCCGCTCCATCTCCAGGTGGTGGGAGACCTCGGTCGAGTCGTGGTCGGGCAGGTCGAGCAGCACCAGGCCGTCCAGGCGCGTGTCGTCGCTGGAGCGGTCGAGCATGCTTTGGCGCGAGACCTGGTGGCGGGCCGGGATGCCCATCCACTCGAGCAGCTCCTGAGCGCCGTCGGGTCCCCACGCGCAGGCCAGCGCCCACGTCGTGGTCGGGCGGCGGACGCCGGTGCCGGCGATCTCGAGGTCGGCCAGCGCGTTGAACAGCGAGGACTTGCCCGAGCCCGTGGCGCCGCCCAGCGCGACATGGTGTGCTCGCCGGACAGCTTGAGCCGCTCGGCGCCGCGGCCGGTGACGTCGGCGGCCGGGCGCAGCAGCGCGGGGTCCGAGGTGGCCCGAGGCCGCCGTCGA
>NZ_JBNFNZ010000658.1:0-943 GCF_057364525.1 Aeromicrobium sp. PFPM2_SD2 | reverse complement strand
AGGCGGTCGACGCCGTCGGGGCTCGACCACGTGCGCGAGATGCTCGGCCCCACCGCGTCCGCGCTCGGCTCGCTCGACCCGCGGCTGCGCTCGGACCGCGAGCCCGGCCGGGGTGCACGAGGGCTTCGCGCGCCTGGTCGAGCACCTCGGCGACGACGGCGGCGTCCTGCTGCTCGTCGAGGACGTCCACTGGGCCGACCCGGGCACGCTGGACGTCCTGAAGTACCTGCTCGTGGCCGCGCAGGGCGCCCAAGCGCTCGTCGTCATGACCTTCCGCACCGACGAGGTGCCCCGCACCCACGCGGTGCGCACGTTCCTGGCCGAGCTGGACCGCGGCCGCCGGGCCGAGCGGCTGGAGCTGGGCCGCCTGACCCGCCACCAGGTCGCGGCCCAGGCGCGGGCGATCCTCGGCCGCCGCCCGGACTTCGCCCTCGTCGAGCGGGTGCACGAGCGCAGCGAGGGCGTCCCGTTCTACGTCGAGGAGCTGCTCGCCGTGCAGCAGGACGCGCTGCCCGACACGCTCCGGGGCCTGCTGCTGGCCCGCTACGACCGGCTCGACGAGGCCACCCAGTACTTCCTGCGCGTCCTGGCCGCCGGCGGCAAGGCCGTGCGCCACGACGTGCTCAGCGACGTGCTGGGCCAGGCCGAGTTCGAGCAGGCCGCGCGCGAGGCCATCCACGCCCATGTCATCGTCGAGCAGGGCGACCGGTACGCCTTCCGGCACGCGCTGGTCGCCGAGGCCCTGCACGACGAGCTGCTGCCCGGCGAGCGCACCCGCTTCCACGCGCGGTACGCCGAGGCGATGCAGCGCCGGCTCGACTGCTGCACCTGGCACGAGATCGCGCTGCACTGGGACCGGGCCGGCCGGCCGAGGAGGCGTTCGCGGCCGCCCTGACCGCCCGCACGAGGACTGTCGGGCTGTCGGCCGCGGCCGAGCTGGGGG
>NZ_JBNFNZ010000657.1:0-943 GCF_057364525.1 Aeromicrobium sp. PFPM2_SD2 | reverse complement strand
AGGCGGCCGCAGCGCGACGCGGTGTTGTCGATCTCGTGGATGTCGGCGCCGAGCTGGCTGCGGCCGGAGGCCACGCCGCCGGACGCCTGGCCCGCGCCGATCCAGTCCGGCGTGCCGGGCGCCTCGACCAGCGCCCGCTTGACGTCCGGGCTGGTCGTCGCCTCGAGCGTCGCCATGGCGGCGGTGCCGACCAGGATGCCGTCCAGCGGCATGGCCGGGAAGCCGTGACGGCGCGACCAGGCGCCGGTCAGGTAGTCGGCCGCCACCTCCGGCGTGCCGATGCCGCCGCCGACGCACACCACGACGTTGTCGCAGGCGCGCAGGTCGGCGTAGGTGCTCAGCAGCAGCTCGTCGAGGTCCTCCCACGAGTGGTGTCCGCCGGCCTTGCCGCCCTCGACGTGGACGATCACCGGCGTCGGGGCGACCTGCTTGGCGATCGCCACGACCTGGCGGATCTGGGCGACGGTGCCGGGCTTGAACGCGACGTGCGACAGGCCCGACTCGCGCAGCTCGGCGACGATGGCGTCGGCCTCGTCCAGCTCGGGGACGCCGGCGCTGATCACGATGCCGTCGAGCGCCGACCCGGCCGCCCGGGCGCGCTGCACGAGGCGCTTGCCGCCCACGTGCAGCTTCCACAGGTACGGGTCCAGGAACATCGAGTTGAACTGGAACGTCGCGCCCGGCTCGAGCAGGCGGCCCAGCTCGGCCATGCGGGCGGCGAAGATCTCCTCGGTGACCTGGCCGCCACCGGCCAGCTCGGCCCAGTAGCCGGCGTTGGCCGCCGCGGCGACGATCGCCGCGTCGACGGTGGTGGGCGTCATGCCGGCCAGCAGCACCGGCGACTTGCCGGTCAGGCGGCTGAAGCGGGTCTCGGCGTACGTGCGGCGTCGGGCAGCGTCAGACGGAGGGGGCGTAGGCGTCCCAGGCCGGGGCGACCTTGCGG
>NZ_JBNFNZ010000656.1:0-944 GCF_057364525.1 Aeromicrobium sp. PFPM2_SD2 | reverse complement strand
GTCGGCGCGCGAGCTGGGGGAGCGGCTGCTGGAGCTGTGGGAGCGGCTGCCCGACGCGGCCCGCCAGGTCCCCGGCGGACGCCTGCGGCTCATGCACGACACCGCCCGCGACTGGTACGAGTGGGGCGAGTCCGAGCGGGCCCTGCGGCTGGTGAACCAGGCGATCGGCGAGGGGGCGCAGGGACGCCTGCTGGCCGAGCTGCTGCACCTGCGCACGCTGCTGTGGGACAACACCGGGCAGGGCGACTCGATCACGGCCCTGGAGGAGGCGCTCGAGCTCGTCACCGACCCGGCCGACGTCGACGTGAAGCTGCGCATCGCCACCCGTCACGCGGGCCGGCTCATGATGGCCGGCCGGCGCGAGGAGGCGGTCGCCGCCGCCGAGCGCGTGCGCGACGAGGCCCTCGCGACGGGTGTCACCGCCGAGCTGTCGTACGCGCTCAACGTCCGTGGCACCTGCCTGGTCCACGTCGGCCGGGTCGCCGAGGGGCTGGCCTCGCTCGAGGAGGCGGCGCGGGTCGCCGAGGAGGACTCCGGCACGATGCGCGCGGCGATCAACCGCTCGGACGTGCTCAACCTGCTCGGTCGGCACGAGGAGTCGCTGGCGGCGGCCGAGGAGGGGCTCGCGCTCGCCCGCGAGCGGGGCGTCGAGCGCACGACCGGCGCGATCCTGGCCACCAACGCGATCGATCCCCTCATCGCGCTCGGCCGCTGGGACGAGGCGGCCCGCCGGCTCGAGCGCGCGCTGGAGCTGGTCCCGCCGCTGGCCTTCCGCGTCTACCTGCAGCGCACCAAGACCTGGCTGGCGCTGTGGCGCGGCGACCTGCCCGAGGCCGAGCGGCTCGACGCGAAGTTCGGCCCGGAGATGGACGCGCTGGCCCGGGCCGAGGAGCAGACCAGCCTGCAGCGCAGCGGACTGCGCGCCGAGCTCGCGCTGGCCCGCG
>NZ_JBNFNZ010000655.1:0-954 GCF_057364525.1 Aeromicrobium sp. PFPM2_SD2 | reverse complement strand
TCTTTCGCAGCTATCTCAAAGTTAGCCCATGCGTCCTGACCTGCAATCCCGTTCCCAGCGTCCGTTATCGTGTAGCCAGCATGACAGATGATAGCGTGAAGCTGAGACATCAGGTTATTCATGATTGCTTTATCGTGTGCGTTCATCGTGTTATTTCCTTCTCAGGTTAAGTGACATCAGTCAGGCCACCCATATGGATGACCTGTAGTCTGGCACTCGTTAAGCTGGCTTACGCCATCAGTACCCGCCTGTCAGTGTTATGGTCAGCGCATGGTGGTTAGCCGTGTAGCAGGCCCCGCGCTTCATCATCTCCACGAGGCCATCATAGAAAGCCTGTTCACTGCTATAAGTTATCTGGTACATGTTAGTCAATCTCCCAGATAGCCGTGCCGTTCGGTAGACGCTTACCGAAGCCTTGCTGGTCACGGAAGCGAGACCTTGCGTCTCTCTCATTGTAGCCGTAGAAAGTCATTGTGTAGCACCGTCCCGGAATGCGTATAGCGTACCGTTTCATTGTTGTCTATCCTCAGCGTGTAAACTGTCGTGTATGCGCTTGCGGCCCTCATAGACCGCTTTCAGGTGACGCATAGTCGCATCATGGTGTAACTGCCCGGTCTCGACCATAAGCCGGGCGTTGTTGACATGGTGTTGACAGAGACCATAAGTTACCATCACTCGCAATCCTCAGCAGCCGCATGGTCGAACACTACGCTATCGCTGGTGTCCTCAAGAGTCTCTAAATATTCATCAACGATTTGGTCAACGTTATTCCACAGGTCAATGGTGAGCTGTTCATAAAATGCGAGCTTGGCAGATACGGCTAACATCCTTCGTTTCAGGGATAAGGCCGCTGTCCTCGAAATCGATATCGATGCCGTCAGCCGCCATCACTGTAAAGATTTCATGATAGTAATGCGGCGTTTACATCATCTGCAACCTCGTGAATTTGCATCA
>NZ_JBNFNZ010000654.1:0-955 GCF_057364525.1 Aeromicrobium sp. PFPM2_SD2 | reverse complement strand
TGCTCGACGCGGTCGTCGACTTCCTGCCCTCGCCGATCGACGTCGGCCGAGCCCCGGGTCAGCCGCATCGGCGACGCGCAGTGGGCACGCATCCGCAGCACCGGCAGCTGGCGGAGCGGCTGCCCGGCCGGGCGCAGCGACCTGCGCGTCCTGGAGGTCAACTACGTCGACTTCTCCGGCCAGGTCCAGCGCGGACGCCTGGTGGCCAACAAGGACGTCATGAAGAGCCTGAGCCGGATCTTCGAGCAGCTGTTCCGGTGGCGCTTTCCCATCGCCAGCATGAAGCCGGTCGAGCAGTTCGACGGCGACACGCTCGAGAGCCTGAAGGCCAACAACACCTCGGCGTTCAACTGCCGCCGGCCCGACCAGATCAACGCACCGCAGGACGAGTCGCCCCACGCCAACGGCCGCGCGATCGACATCAACCCCGACCTCAACCCGTGGATGGACCTGCGGTGCGACTGCTGGTCGCCGCGCTCCAAGCACCACGCGCGCACCGCCGCGCCCGGCAAGATCCTCAAGGACGACCGCGTGGTCCGACTGTTCGAGCGTGAGGGCTGGATCTGGCAGAACATCAAGGTCGCCGACTACATGCACTTCGACACGGGCTACCCGTCGAAGGCGTGGCGCAGCCCGCGCGACTGACTAGGCGAAGTGCCGGTGGCCCGGCGCGCCCTCCCACGGCTCGCCGGCCACGGTGACGCCCTCGCCCGCGGCGACCGTGCCGATGCGCGTCCAGCCGGCCGCAGCTCGGTGCCGGCCGGGAACGTGCCGACGAGCGCGTAGTCGTCGCCGCCGGTGAGGACGAGCGTGAGCGGGTCGAGGCCCAGGGCCTCGGCGACGGTCGCGACCGGCTCGGCGACCGGCAGCAGCGCCGGGTCCAGGTCGATGGCGACACCGCTGGCGGTCGCGACGTGACCGAGGTCGGCCAGCAGGCCGTCGCTGACGTCCACCA
>NZ_JBNFNZ010000653.1:0-967 GCF_057364525.1 Aeromicrobium sp. PFPM2_SD2 | reverse complement strand
CGGGCGCCGGGTCGGGTCCTTTGGCCAGCATCGCCTGCAGCGCCTGCCACAGCGGCTTCGGCGACGGGCACGCGCGGCACGTCCGCGGTGACGTGGCGGAAGCCGATCGTGTGCGCGGTGCCCGGGCCCGCGAACGGCGTGCGTCCGGCCAGCAGCTCGTAGAGCAGGACGCCCGTGGCGTAGACGTCCGACGCCCCGCTGAAGCGGCCTTCGGCGAACAGCTCGGGCGGCATGTAGGCGGGGGTGCCGAGCAGTCCGGTGGCCTGGACGGTGGACTCCTGCGCCAGGCGGGCGATGCCGAAGTCGGACAGCCGGACGCGCTCGGCCATCGGACCCTCGCCGTCCTCGACCAGGACGTTGTCGGGCTTGACGTCGCGGTGCAGGCAGCCGACCTCGTGGGCGGCGGCCACGGCGTCCAGCACGCGGCGGCGACCTCGACGGCCTCGCGGGCGGGCAGCGTGCCGGCGGCGCGCAGGTGGGCGCGCAGGTCGCGGCCCGACACCAGGTCCATGACGATCGCGAGGTCGTCGCCCTCGACCACGAGGTCACGGACGCGGACGACGCCGGGGTGGCGCAGCGCGAGCAGGATCGAGCGCTCCTGGATGAAGCGCCCGACGATCTCGGGGTCCTGGGTCAGGTCGCTGCGCAGCAGCTTGGCGGCGACGAGCTCCTCGGTGGTGCGGTCGCGGGTGCGCCAGACCTCGCCCATCGCGCCCGATCCCAGGCGGTCGACGAGCTCGTAACGGCTGCCCAGGGCACGGCGGCTCCCCACGTCCATCGACACCTACTCCGCGTCGTCCGGCAGCGCGAACCAGGTGAGGACCGGGGAGGCGCCGCGGGACGCACGCCCGGGTCCTGGGTGGTGGCGTAGAGCGGCTCCGCCGCCTCGGCGGGGCAGCGCGTACGGCGACGTGAAGTCGAGCGCCGGGCCGGCGAGGGCCTGCTTGGCGCCGGGCTTCAGCGTGGC
>NZ_JBNFNZ010000652.1:0-974 GCF_057364525.1 Aeromicrobium sp. PFPM2_SD2 | reverse complement strand
CCGCTGGCTGCGGCAGCTGGGCGTCGACCAGCGCCTGACCGTCCGCGCCCAGCGGCCAGTGACGTCGCAGCTCGGCTCCCGGCACGTCGGCGTTGAGCCGCCAGGGGGGTGTCGGCGTACCTCGCCCGCTGCCGCGCCCGGGCCTCCGCGACGTGACCGGCGACCTGGGCCGTGGACCGAGCGTCACCGAGGGCCCCGACCAGCTCGGGACGCGACTGGGCCGTCAGCGTGCGGTGGATGTCGATGCGGTCGCGGATCGGGCCGGAGATGCGGTCGGTGTAGCGCCGCCGCATCAGCGGCGTGCACTCGCAGCGGTCGACCGTGCTGCCCGCGCGGCCGCACGGGCACGGGTTCGCGGCCAGCACGAGCTGGAACCGCGCCGGGTACACCGCGGTCTGGGCCGCGCGCGAGACGACCACGCGTCCGGACTCCAGCGGCTGGCGCAGCGCGTCGAGCACGTTGGACGCGAACTCGGGCGCCTCGTCCATGAAACAGCACCCCGTGGTGGGCCAGGCTCATGGCGCCCGGCCGGACGCGCGGGTGCCGCCGCCGACGATGGAGACCGCGCTGGCCGTGTGGTGCGGGTCGAGGAACGGCGGGCGGACCAGCAGCGGCTGGTCGGCCGGCAGCACGCCCGCGACCGAGTGCACCGCGCTGACCGACAGGGACTGCTCGCGGTCGAGGTCCGGCAGCAGGCCGGGCAGACGCTGGGCCAGCATCGTCTTGCCGATGCCCGGCGGCCCGGTCATGAGCAGGTGGTGGCCCCCGGCCGCCGCCACGACCACCGACAGCCGGGACTCGTCCTGCCCGGCGACGTCGGCCAGGTCGAGCCCGGCCGACACGTCCCAGCGCGTCTCGGCCGCGGGCTCCAGCGGTGGGACGGGCGGGTCGTCGGGCTCGTCCTCGCCGGTGAGCAGCGCGACCAGGTCGGCGCAGCGAGCGCACGCCGACGACCCGCAGGCCCGGCACGAGCT
>NZ_JBNFNZ010000651.1:0-974 GCF_057364525.1 Aeromicrobium sp. PFPM2_SD2 | reverse complement strand
CGGACGAGTCGGTGCCCATCGGGAGCTCGGCGTCGGTGAACGGCGCTGAGCCGGCCCGCCGGGGCGGCCTGCGGCTCGGTCGCGAGCTCGGCGTCCACGTAGACCGCCGAGCCCGCCGAGAGCGCGGACAGCCGTCCGGACCCCTCGGCGGTGACCAGCGTCAGGCGTCCCTCCCCCGCCGCGAGCGGCTGGGGCAGCGGGTCTCCGGTGCGCCGGACGCCCTCGACCGTGTACCGCGCGACGCCCTGACCGGTCGTGACCTCCAGGACGTCCCCCTTGACGAGGTCGGTGACGTCGCCGAACGGGCCGCCGTGCGTCACCGCGCGCCCGTAGACCACCGACGTCCCGGCCTGCCCGGGCATGACCGTGTCGCGCCGGTGCCCGGGCCCCTCGGTGAGCTGCCCGGCGCCGGTGCCCTCCACGACGACCTGCTCGAGGTCGATCGACGGGGCCGACAGCTGCGCGACCGGCGTCCCGGGGGCGATGATCCCGCCCACCGGCGTCGTCGCGGCGGCGAGGTCGGCGCGCAGCTGGTCGTGCAGCAGGGTCTGCCCGCGGTCCTGGGCCAGTCCGCTCAGGAGGAGCAGCTGCAGCAGCAGCCAGGCGCACACCACGGCCAGCACGGTCAGCGACGAGCTCGCGACCGACACCTGGTCGGACACGGCCGGACGCTGCGCGGTGCGCACGCTCGTCCACCAGGCGCGGACCCGGCGGAACCGTTCGCGCGGCGCGCGGCGGCGACCCTCGGGGACCTCCGGCACCGGGTCGGGGGCCGGCTGCGGCACCACCTCCACGACGGCGCTCATCGACGCACCATGCCACGACCCGGACCACCGGGGCACCGAGACCGGCGAGCAGCAGCAGACCGAGCAGGCCCGCCAGCAGCAGGCGTCCGGTCGACGACGTCGTCGCCGCCGTGGGAACGGTCTCGAGCGTCGTCGTGGGCGTGCTGCCCGTCGCCGCGGCGGCCCCGG
>NZ_JBNFNZ010000650.1:0-979 GCF_057364525.1 Aeromicrobium sp. PFPM2_SD2 | reverse complement strand
TCGCGGCCGCCGCCGGTGAGGCCGCGCTCGACGCGCCGACCCGACCGCCGCCGCCTTCTTCGACGTCGACAACACCGTCATGCAGGGCGCCTCGATCTACCACCTGGCGCGCGGCCTGCACGAGCGCGACCTGTTCACGACCCGCCAGATCCTGCGGGCCGCGTGGCAGCAGACCTGGTTCCGCGTCGCCGGCTCCGAGGACCCCGACCACGTGGCCGAGACGCGCGCCTCGGCCCTCGCGTTCATCGCCGGCCACCCGGTGGCCGAGCTCGAGGCGATCGTCGAGGAGGTCTTCGACGAGCACATGGCCCACCGCATCTGGCCCGGCACGCGCGCCCTGGCCCAGCAGCACCTCGACCAGGGCCAGCGGGTCTGGCTCGTGACCGCCGCCCCGGTGGAGATCGCGCGTGTCGTCGCGGCGCGCCTCGGCCTGACCGGCGCCCTCGGCACCGTCGCCGAGCAGCGCGACGGGGTCTACACCGGACGCCTCGTCGGCGAGATGCTGCACGGCGAGAGCAAGGCCGAGGCCGTCCGCGGCCTGGCCGCGACCGAGGGCCTGGACCTGTCGCGCTGCTCGGCGTACTCGGACTCGGCCAACGACCTGCCGATGCTCTCGCTGGTCGGGCACCCGTGCGCGATCAACCCCGACCGACGCCTGCGCCGGCACGCCCGGGCCCACGGCTGGCTCGTCCGCGACTACCGCACCGGGCGCAAGCTGGCCGGCACCGGCGTCAAGGTGGCCGCGGCCGGCGCGGTCGGCGGGGCCGCCTACCGCCTCGTGCGCGACCTCGCGCGCGCGGAACACGACGAGCGCGGCCGCTGAGCCCCGTACACTGGAGCGCGGTCCGACGGGGAGGGAAGACCGTGAGTGGGTCTGCGCTGCGCTGGGCGCTCGCGCTCGCAGCACAGCTGCCGCGTGACGTCGCGCTGACGCACGCCCTGGCGGCGATGAGCACCGGCCCCAGCGCCCCCGGTCCGG
>NZ_JBNFNZ010000649.1:0-989 GCF_057364525.1 Aeromicrobium sp. PFPM2_SD2 | reverse complement strand
TCCTGGGCGAGCAGGGCGACGCGGCGCCGGTGCGGCGGCACCCAGGCGTCGTCGCCGGTGAGCACCCGGCCGTCGAGCGCGACGGTGCCGGCATCCGGCACCAGGAGCCCGCAGACGAGGTCGAGGACGGTCGACTTGCCGGCACCGTTCGGCCCGAGCAGCGCGACGGTCTCCCCCTCGCCCACGTAGAGCGCCACGTCCAGCCCCCGCGCGTCCAGGCGCACGTCCACGCGCAGCGTCACGGTGCCTCCCTCCGCACACGGGTGCCGGCGACGACCACCACCGCGACGACGACGAGCACCAGGGCCAGGGCGACCGCGGCGTCGGGATCGGCCTCGCGCTGCAGGTAGATCTCCAGCGGCAGCGTCCGCGTCACGCCCTGCAGGCTGCCGGCGAAGGTCAGCGTGGCGCCGAACTCGCCCAGGCTCCGGGCGAAGGCCAGCACCGCGCCGGACGCGAGCCCGGGCAGCACCAGGGGCAGGGTGACCCGCCGCAGCACGGTCGTGGGCGAGGCGCCCAGCGTCGCGGCGACCGCCTCGTGCCGGACGCCGGCCGTCCGTAGCGCCCCCTCCAGGCTCAGCACCAGGAACGGCAGCGAGACGAACGTCTGGGCCAGGACCACCGCCGTCGTCGAGAACGCGACCTGCACGCCCAGCACCTCGAGCGTCTCGCCGAGCAGCCCCCGGCGGCCGAAGGTGTAGAGCAGCGCGAGACCGCCCACCACCGGCGGCAGCACGAGCGGCACGAGCACGAGCGCGCGCAGGACGCCGAGCCCGGTGAAGGAGGCCCGGGCCAGCAGCAGCGCGATCGGCACGCCCAGCACGACGCACAGCACGGTGCTGACGGCCGCCGTGCGCAGGCTGAGCAGGAGCGCGTCGACGGCCGTGGCCGAGGTGAGCAGCGCGCCCAGGGACGTCCACGGGACGCGGACCACCAGGGCGACCAGCGGGAGCACTACGAGCAGCGCCCGACGCGGCCGGGCGACGAGC
>NZ_JBNFNZ010000648.1:0-989 GCF_057364525.1 Aeromicrobium sp. PFPM2_SD2 | reverse complement strand
CGGACAGGATCGTGCCCCTCGACCGGACGCGCCACCGCGGCCCAGGCGGCGTCCGCCGCCTGCTCGAAGCAGCGCGCCACGTCGGCGGCCGACGGCGACGGGTGGTGCACTGCCTCGCGGAAGTAGGCCCGCACCAGCTGGGACAGGATGACCCCGGAGTTGCCGCGCGCCCCGGTCAGGAGCGCGTCGACGTGGGCTCGGACGCACACCTCGACCGGTGTGTCCGCGGGCAGCGCCTTGACCGCGTCGTCGGCGGCGACGAAGGTGAGGTAGGCGTTCGTGCCGGTGTCGCTGTCGGGCACCGGGAAGACGTTGAGCGCATCGATCTCGGCGCGCGCCTCGCCCAGCGCCTCCACGCAGGCCCGGCTCCAGCGCCGGAAGGCGGCGGCGTCGAGGGTCACGGACATGCGCCCGAGGGTATCGGGCGGGCGGAGCCGGGCGGCGTCGTCGGCGTCACGGGGGCCGATTGGATTCCCCCGGGCGCCATCGGCTATCCTTGAGCGGTTGCCTGCGGCGTCGTCGCGGGCGATCCTCAATCCGACGAGACTTTCCAGGAGTGGTCGCTGTGGCAGCGGTCTGTGATGTGTGCGGCAAGGGACCCGGCTTCGGCCACAACGTCTCGCACTCGCACCGGCGCACGAAGCGTCGTTTCGACCCCAACATCCAGCGCGTTCGCGCCATCGTCTCGGGCGCTCCCAAGCGTCTGAACGTGTGCACGTCGTGCCTGAAGGCGGGCAAGGTCGCTCGCTGACCTCTCGGGCCCCGGCCCGACCGCGTACGACTGAGGCGATCTCGACTCCTGTCGAGGTCGCCTTCGTCGTGCCCGCGGCGCCTGACCGGCTACGGTGGCTGGCCATGACGTCCCGTCCTGCCCTCGCCGCCCTGCTGAGCGTCGTCCTGCTGGCCTCCGCCTGCAGCGCCGGCGACGACGAGCCCGACGCCGCGCCGACCGCCTCGGCGTCCACCACCGCGTCGCCGTCGGCCTCCCC
>NZ_JBNFNZ010000647.1:0-990 GCF_057364525.1 Aeromicrobium sp. PFPM2_SD2 | reverse complement strand
CCGCGCGCCGGCCGGCCCGCCTGCAGGAGCTGCCGCACTTCCCCGGGGACGCCCTCGAGCCGCACCGCACCGGCGGCGACCTCGTCGTCCAGGCGTGCGCGCACGACCCGCAGGTCGCCGTGCACGCCATCCGCAACCTGTCGCGGCTCGCGTTCGGCACCGCCACCGTCCGCTGGAGCCAGCTCGGCTACGGGCGCACGTCCTCGACGTCGACCAGCCAGGCGACGCCGCGCAACCTGTTCGGGTTCAAGGACGGCACGGCCAACGTCAAGGCCGAGGAGGCCGACGCGGTCCGCGACTTCGTCTGGGTGCAGCCCGGCGACGACCCGGCCGCCGCGTGGATGGAGGGCGGCAGCTACCTGGTCGCGCGCCGCATCCGGATGATGATCGAGACCTGGGACCGCGCCCCGCTGCGCGAGCAGGAGACGGTCGTCGGCCGCACCAAGACCACGGGCGCGCCGCTGTCGGGCGGCACCGAGCACACCGAGCCGGACTTCACCCTGGCCGGACGCGACGACGTCCCGCTCATCGCCGAGCAGTCCCACGTCCGGCTCGCGCACCCCAGCAGCAACGACGGCCAGCGCCTGCTGCGCCGGGGCTACAACTACACCGACGGCTCCGACGGCCTGGGCCGGCTGGACGCGGGCCTGTTCTTCATCGCCTTCGTCCGCGACCCGGCCCGGCAGTACGTGCCGATGCAGAACCGCCTGGCCCGCGACGACCTCATGAGCGAGTACCTGCGGCACACCGGCTCGGGCCTGTGGGCCGTCCCGCCGGGCGTCCCGGACGGGGCCCGGCTGGGCGGCACCGACGGCGCGTACGTGGGCCAGGCGCTGTTCGAGGGCTGAGGCTCAGCGCTCGCGCAGGCGTCCGCTGAGCACCAGCGCGGCCAGGGCCACCAGCGGCGCGGCCCCGAGCACGGCGGCGAACGCGGCCTCGCTGACCTGGTCAGCAACGCGGCGAAGACGGCGCTGCCGAGCGCCAGCCCCC
>NZ_JBNFNZ010000646.1:0-991 GCF_057364525.1 Aeromicrobium sp. PFPM2_SD2 | reverse complement strand
GGCCGCGGTGGGCGACCACGGCGCGGTAGGTCAGCCGGTCGGCGGTCACGTCGAGCACGGTGTAGGTCGACGTGCCGGTGACGTGCCGGTCGACCGTCGCACCGCCGCGGCGCCAGTCGCGGGTGGAGCCGCGGCGGTACTGCGGCCCGGAGACCGACGTGGCGTAGACCGGTCCGCGGCTGCCGTGGTGGCTGCGGGTGTACGCGTGGTCGTGGCCGGACAGCACGAGGTCGGCGCCCTCGCGCTCGAGGACCGGCATCAGGTGCCGGCGCACGGCGCGGCTCGTGCTCGACGGCGACGTCGAGAACGGCCCGCTGTGCACGACGCGACGGACCAGCGGCCGGGGTTGCCGCGCAGCGACGCCCGCAGGAAGCGCGCCTGCTCGGCGAGCCGGCCACCGAAGGCGTCCAGGACGACGACGCGCACGCCCTGGACGTCGGTCCGGTACCAGTGACGGCCCTGGCGCGGCCAGCCGTTGCGGGGCCAGCGGAAGTGCGAGTCGAAGCCCTCGGCCCGGGCGGCGGAGCAGCGCGAGCCGCGGCACTGCTCGTGGTTTGCCGATCGCGATCGCCCACGGCCGGGTCACCCGGGCCGCGCCCCATCGCCCGTGAACCAGCTCGCTCCACTGGCGGTGCGACGTGGGGGTCGTCGACGGTGTCGCCGGCGTGCAGCACGAGCGCCGCGGCGGCCGGGCGGCCCGCACGCCGCGCACGATACGACGACCGACCCCGGCGTTGCCCACCTGGGTGTCGCCCAGCGCGACGATGCTGAACGGCGCGTGGTCGCGCCGGGTCGTGGTGAACCGCCACGCTGGGCGAGACGGCCGCGCGTGCCGGACGCGGTACTCGTAGGTCGTGCCCGGGCTCAGGCCGGCGAGGAGCGCGGTGCGCTGCGGCCACGTGCTGCCCGAGCGTCCCACGTGCGTGCGCGGCTTGCGGGACGCGCGCACGGTGCGCCACGCGGCGGTGCCCAGGCGCCGCACCTCGACCCG
>NZ_JBNFNZ010000645.1:0-994 GCF_057364525.1 Aeromicrobium sp. PFPM2_SD2 | reverse complement strand
CGGCCGTGGCCCGACGTCCTCGGCGCGGTGCTCCTGCTCCTCGCGGTGAGCGCCCTGGCCCTGACGATGTCGCCGCCGCAGAGCCTGCTCGACGGCGTCACCACCGGCCGGGCCTGGCTTCCCGTCGCCGGCGAGTCGCGCTGGCTGACGCCGATGGCCCTGGCGTTGTACGTCCTGGTCGTCCTGCTCGTCGCGCGCACGGCGACCGCACGGCGTCCGCTCGTGCAGTGGCGCGGGTGGGGCGACGTCCTGCGCCGCACCGACCTGCCCGGGGCCGCGCTGCTGTGCGCCGGGCTCGGTGTGGTCATCGTCTCGTTCGCCTCGGCCGAGCCGGAGTCGGCGGCGATCAGCGAGACCGCGTGGTTCCTCCTGCCGCTGGCCGCCGTCTGCTTCGCCGGGTTCGTCGTGCGCCAGCGCCGGGCCCGGTACCCGCTCGTGCCGCCCGGCACCCTGTCGGACCGGGCGGCGTGGGGCGCCGTGCTCGTCTCGTTCTTCGTCGGCGCCTCGCTCATCGCCGCCCTCGTCGACATCCCGTTCTTCGCCCGGCTGACCATCCACCGTGACGACCAGGTCGCGGCCGCGTTCGTGCTCGTCCGGTTCCTCGTCGCCCTCCCGGTCGGCGCGGTGCTGGGCGGGTGGCTGCTGCGGCGGGTCGCGCCCGCTCCGCTCACCGCCGTGGCGCTCCTGGTCACGTCCGGGTCGTTCGCGCACATGGCCACCTGGGACCGCACGGCGCTGGAGTCGCCGCTCGAGACGCTGTCGCTCGTCGCGGCCGGTCTCGGCTTCGGGCTGGCCCTGGCGCCCGTGAACGCGGCCCTGCTCGAGCGGACGTCCGCCGACGTGCACGGCGTCGCCAGCGGCCTGCTGGTCGTCTCCCGCATGGTCGGCATGCTCGTGGGCATCTCGGTGCTGACCACGATCGGGCTGCGCGCCTTCCACGCCGCCGCGGCGGACATCCCGCCGGCCGCCGAGCTGTGCGACGGCAAGGCGGCCG
>NZ_JBNFNZ010000644.1:0-999 GCF_057364525.1 Aeromicrobium sp. PFPM2_SD2 | reverse complement strand
CAGGAGCACCGGCTGACGCCGTGGCCGCGGGCCTGGTGCCGACGGTCTCGGCGATGCTCGTGCCGCCGGCCTAAGCCTGCGGGTGCGGCGGGACGACCTCCGGGACCACCACCGGGCCCGCCTCCGGCGGACGCGGACCGTCCTGCCGGTGCAGGCGGACGGCAACGAGCGCCACGTCGTCCTCGGGCCGCTCGTCGGTCATCCGCGCCAGCAGCGCGGCGGCCAGGCGGGTCAGCCCCTCCTCCAGCGGGAGGTCGCGCCGCTCGACGAGTCCGTCGGTGTAGAGCAGGACGGTCGACCCGCGCCGCAGGGACGCCACCGACTCGGTCCGCTCAGCGGAGGGCGACAGGCCGAGGAGCAGGTCCGGACGCTGCGCCGTCATGACCTCCACACGGACGTCGCCGGCGTCGTCGCGGCTGGCCACGAGCGGGGGCGGGTGCCCGGCGCTCGACCAGCGCAGGTGCGTGACGCCGGCCTCGTGGTCCTGCGGCGACTGCTCCAGCCGGGCGCCACGACGGTGGCGGTGGTGTCGATGAGCAGCGTGGCGATGGCCTGGTCGAGGCGGGCGAGTGACTCGGCCGGGCCGGCGTTCGTCGTCACCGCGATCCCGCGCAGGATGCTGCGCAGCTGGCCCATCGCCGCGGCGGCCGCCGTGTCGTGGCCGACGACGTCGCCGATGACGACCATGGTCGCGCCGCCGGGCTGCAGGAACGCGTCGTACCAGTCACCGCCGACCCGTGCGGTCTCCGCCGCCGGGGTGTAGCGGACCGCGACCTGCAGGTGGTCGGGCTCGGGCGGGGCGGTCATCATGCTGCGCTGCAGCGTCTCGGCCAGCTCGCGCTGCTGGGCGTAGAGCCGCGCGTTGTCGAGCGCGAGTCCCGCGCGCCCGGCCGCCTCCTCCAGGGTGGCCACCTCGGCCGGCCTGAACCCCGGCCGGCTCGCGTCCCGGAACACCGTCAGGACGCCCGAGGTGCGCCCGCGTCCGCTGAGCGGCACGAC